>NZ_DGMK01000011.1:239737-333394 GCF_002388365.1 Idiomarina sp. UBA4520
TATGACCACAGCTATTACTTCATCTCGTCATTTATCGAAGCTCAGCTTCGCTTCCATGCGAAGTATCTGACCGCGTGATACGTCATATCATACGGTGAACTTTATAACCGCCTGGCGCAGCTGCTCAGTTTGTTGACGAACCTGAGTGACTGCGTCAGCATTTGACTGTGCATCATTTACCGCTTCCACGCCAGCGTCGCGTACTCGGGTAATATTTCTTGCCGTTTCATCCACAACCGCAGACTGCTCCTCAACCGCGGTAGCAATAGAGGCCGAGCGGTCGTTAATTTTAACTAGCTCAGTATGAATGCGGTTGAATAGTTCATCGGATTCAGTCGAGTGTTGCGCGCTTTCTTCACCCAGCTCATTACACTCTTGCAGGGTCTTCACAATAACCTGCGTTTGCTGGTTCAGTTGACTAGTAATTGACTCTATCTCACCAATAGACTGCTGCGTGCGGGAGGCCAGTGTACGAACTTCATCTGCCACTACGGCAAAGCCACGCCCCTGCTCTCCAGCCCTTGCCGCTTCAATTGCCGCATTCAGCGCCAACAAATTCGTCTGTTCAGCAATGCCGTTAATCACCGTCACAATTTGTGTAATAGAGCCACTGCGCTCTGCCAAGGTATTCGCTTCGGTTACGCTACTGTTCAATCGTTCTGCCAGGTAACGCACTTTCTCAACACCAGCCTGCACCGAGGTACTACCATGTTTCGCCTGTTCAGACAGACTGTTTACCTGCTCGGCGGTATCTTCTGCGTCATTAGCAATAGTGTGAGCCGTGCTGCCCATCTCATTAATAGCAGCAGCAACCTGATCAACCTCATGCGACTGCATATCCAGGTTTTGTGAGGTATGAGTCACTGTATTAGATACTTGCTGTGTGAGACTATTTACCGTTTCGACAGACTGATTTATTTGTTGGATAACACCACGGAAGTACGTGAGCAACTCATTAAAGCTATCAACTAAATCACCGAGTTCGTCATCACGGAACTTCTCCGAGGACAGCGTTAAGTCATTGCTTCGCTGAACTTTGTGCATATCTTTACGTAATTGATTCAGCGGCTTATTAATAGAACGTATCACCCAGACCAACATAGCAATAACAATGAGTGCGATAACAGCAAATACAACGACAGGTACCCACTTCATGGTTGCCTGACGTGACTGCAGCAAGTCACTTAGCTGTTTATCTAACTGATCAAGCGAGGCTTCCATATTGCTCGCAACATCTCTCACTTCGCCTTTAATTCCTGACTCTTCATCAAGTCCTATCTCTTTTGAGCGCGTTGCATAACGATCAAAATCACGGCGATACGCATCAACCTTTGACGCGAGCTCAGGTGTTGCAGACAACTCCTTTTTCAGTTCATCCAGCAATCCCTCTACCCTGCCGAGATACTTGTCGTCAAAGCGCAACATAAAGTCCTTTTCACTGCGACGAACCTGCAGCAAAGTAACCAAAAGCTCAGTACGTCCGGCGGTATCAATCGCTTCTTCTAACTCATGAGTTGCTGAGCGCAGCGCGCCATAAGCACCACTATTTTCATTTAACCCACGCTGCTCAAATGCGTTGACTAAGCGCTCAAAGTTTTTGCTATAACCTTCTACCTGGCTTTCTAACTGTGCAATAAGTTGAGAGGAAGTTTTATCATCAACCAGAGCGTTAAGCTGCTCAAGCCGATTGTCAGTTTCGGTAGCTTGTTGAGCTAACTTGTCTGCGTAGCTCTTATCCATTCGTAACAGAAAATCTTTTTCCGCACGGCGCAATTGCAGCAAGCTATTGTGTACGGACTCTCGAAGCTCACTCGCACGATGTAAGTCACTCACTTGTGACTGAAATACCATCATCAGAACCAGCAGTAAAATAAAAGCGCCAGTAGCGACCAACCCGACAGAAAGGAGCTTATTACGAATTGACATAGCGAACACCTAACAGTAAAAAATGGCGGAATAATAGACAGTGGTCAACAGTTCCGCAATGATCAATTTTGTTAATGATATGAACCTTTTATTACCATCGCATGACTTGCAAAATAAGTATCACTTACTGGGTAAATACCCTCACACGTAAAGCGGTTATACTTCTGATCTCGCTCAATACTTCTCGCTTAAAAAGGAAGCAGTAATGAAAGTTAATTCAGCTGCAGAGGCGCTCTCTATTATTAACGATGGTGATGTTATTTGGTGTCAGTCAATGGCGGCAACGCCATACAAACTGCTGGAAGGCCTGAAAGAGGTCGCAAAGCAACGAAAAGACCTGACATTACTGCAGCTGCACACAGAATACAGTGAAATACTCTGTGACCCTGAGCTTAAAGGACATCTTCGCCAACGTGCTTTCTTTGTCGGCGCCTCAACCCGGCAGGCCGTTAATCAAGGACTCGCCGACTATGTGCCCATTTTTCTCTCTGAAATTCCCAAGTTATTTCGCTCAGGCGAGCAACCTCTGGATGCGGCTATCGTTCAAGTATCACCGCCGGATAAACACGGTAATTGCAGTTTAGGTATCTCGGTTGAAGCAACCCGGGCCGCACTACAAGTTGCGAAAAAAGTGGTTGCCTGGATAAACCCCAACATGCCACGGACGCACGGCGACGCGCTAGTTTCCTTAAAACGATTTGATCGCTACTTTGAAGAAGCTGCCCCTATTCCATTGCACCAGCAACCAGCACAAAACCCCATTACACAAAAAATTGGAGAGCGTGTTGCGGGTCTTATTGATGACGGTGACTGTTTGCAAATGGGTATTGGCGCAATACCAGATGCAACATTGGCTTGCCTGCATCACCACAAAGACTTAGGCATTCACACCGAAATGTTCTCTGACGGCGTATTACCGCTGGTTGAGCGTGGCGTCATAAATAACAGCCGCAAACGTAAGCACCGTGGCCGCATTGTCACCACTTTTGCCATGGGCTCTCAGGCACTTTATGACTTTGTTGATGACAACCAGGAAGTTTTCTTCCTTGATGTTGAGTACACCAATGACACCTCGGTTATTCGCCAGAATAAACAGGTTATGTCGATAAATAGCGCCCTTCAGGTCGACCTGAGCGGTCAGGTTTGCGCAGACTCTATTGGCACTAAAATATACTCGGGCGTTGGCGGTCAAATGGACTTTGTGCGCGGTGCCAGTTTGTCGGAAGGTGGTCGTTCGGTTATTGCTCTGCCTTCAACGGCCTGTGGCGGAACAGTGTCGCGCATTAGCTCTCTGCTTGCTCCTGGCGCTGGCGTAGTCACAACTCGCGCCCATGTGCATTACATTGTCACCGAACACGGCGTCGCTAACTTACGCGCTAAAAGTATGAGCGAACGAGCGCGCGAGCTGATTCATATTGCCGACCCGAAATTCCGAGAGGAGCTTGCAAAAGCGGCTTATGACGACTGGGGATTGAATATAACCTAGATAAATTCTGTCTAAATCGCGCATTAACTTCACACCTTAGCTACTGTAAGCTACTTTTAATGCACATTAGCGGAGGCGGTGATGAAAACAGTCGGCATTATTGGCGGTATGAGCTGGGAGTCCACCAGTACTTATTATCGGCGTTTAAATCAATTGATTAATGAGCGCTTAGGCGGCCTACACAGCGCTGAGCTCATACTTGCCAGTGTCGACTTTGCGCCTATTGAAGAAATGCAGAGCAGGGGCGACTGGAATACCGCCGCAAGTGCCCTTGTGACTAAAGCCAGACAACTGGACAAGGCCGGGGCCGAATGTATTGTTATCGCAACCAATACAATGCATAAAGTCGCCTCTGAAATTGAGGCCGCCGTTTCCATTCCGCTTATCCATATTGTTGATGCTCTGGCCAACCATCTTAAAAAGAACGGGGTTGAACGTGCAGGGCTTTTAGGCACTCGTTTCACTATGCAACAACCTTTTTATAAAGAGCGCCTTGAGCAGCAAGGTATTCAAGTCCTGATACCCAATGAAAGTGACAGCAAAGCAATAGACAGCATCATTTTTAAAGAACTCTGCCGTGGCAAATTTTCTGCCGAGGCTCGTGAGCAATATCTTTCGATTATTAAAAGTTTAGCTAACATCGGCGCACAAGGCGTTATTTTGGGCTGCACAGAAATCGGCTTGCTCGTACAGCAAGAGCACTCTGAACTGCCACTGTTTGACACCACTGAAGTTCACTGCCAAGCCATAGCTGATTGGATGCTAAATTAAAGACCTTGAATCAAAGAGCCCTTACCTGCATATTATTAAGGTGTTAATTCCTCGTTAATTAACACCTTAGGATATAACAACAATTGGAGCTTTTTATGGATCCTGCAGAAGTCAGTCCGCATAGTCGCGTTGTTTTGGCGATTGTTTGCTTTTTCCTGGGTAGTTTAGGTATTCACCGCTTTGTCGTTGGCAAGGTAGGCACTGGCATTTTAATGCTTCTAACCCTGGGTTTCCTTGGTCTTTGGACGCTTATCGATTTTATCGTTATTCTGGTTGGTGGCTTCCGCGATAAGCAAGGTCGCTTGGTTAAACAATAAGCCATAAAGCCGACATAAAGCGTGCCCCGCGCACGCTTCTCTTCTTACCGGTTTCTGCACAGCGTCACTAACCAGTCGCCCAATGCCTCTAAACCCGGACTTTTTGCGGTTGATGACGGATAAACAAAATAGAAGCTGTCGTCTGTACGAATACTGTGAAAAGGCAATTCAAAGAGACTATTCTTCCGTTCTTCTTCGGTGGTCATAAATTCATTTAAAAGCGCAATGCCCTGACCGTATTTAGCCGCCTCTGCCGCTAACAATAAATGACTGAAGTGATGCACTTTCGCATTTTTAGGGAGTCGTAATGACACCTTTTCGAACCAACGTTGCCAGTCGGTACCCGGCTTTCCGTTTGCGAAAGCAGAAATTGCTGAAAGCAAAGGAAAACGAGCCAACTCAGCAGGGTCAGTAATGCGATGCGCTTCCGCCCAAACCGCTTTTGAACAATAAGGCTTCAATGTTTCATCATACAAATGATAGCGCTGATACCCAGTACCCGGCGGTTGTGTCGTAATGAAACAGTCCGCCCACTGACTGTCAAACTGACCGTCCTGAGTCAGCATTTGCAAGGTTAAATCAATATTTGGATACCGCTCTCTGAAGTCATCAAGTGCAGGGATTAACCACTTAACTGCCAATGAGCCGTGAATGGCCAAACGTACCTGACGCGTGTCATTTTCTTTAACATTGCGCGTTGCGCTTTCAACCAGCTCTAACGCTCCAACCACTTCCTGAAAATAGCTCTGCCCAACCGCGGTAAGCATGACTGTGCGGCCTTTGCGGACAAATAGTGGTTTATCTAGATAAGACTCTAATAATTTAACCTGATGACTGACCGCACTTTGAGAGACATGTAACTGCTCGGCCGCACGAGAAAAGCTCTGCAAGCGGGCCACTTCCACAAAGTAATGTATCGCTCGGAACGGAACACTCATTATCTATATTTCTCATGAATTGATTATTTAATATCATTATATTTTATAAAAGGCTTTTCGTACAATACTCACACTTTCAAACAGTTTAACGGAGGTGTTGGTATGGATCGTTCCCTAATATTAGCGGTATTGTTGTTGGTTCTTGGCAATAACGTGGTCATTCTGTCTGACTCTCTGATTAAGCTGCTTGACGGTTTTGAAGCGCCATTTCAATTTGTGCTGTTCCGTCAGCTCAGCGCAACGCTTCTGTTATTGCCGGTCATTCTTTACTTCCGCAGACCCCTATTGCCTAAAAACCTGCGCTGGCACGCAACCCGAGCGCACATATTTTTAATTGGTACAGTCTTTATGGTGGTATCTTTAACGACGCTGCCGCTGGCAACCGCTAACGCTATTTTCTATGCAGCACCATTAATTACGGTCGTTTTTGCACGCCTGCTATTTAAAGAAAGAGTAACCATTATCTCATTAGTCACAGCGGCGTTAGGCATGGTGGGTGTTATGGTTATCTTGAACCCGACCGGCGCCAATATCTTTGCGTTAGCGGCGCTGGTGGTAGCGACGACGCTGGCTCTTAACAACCTGCTTATTAAGAAGCTACCAACGCAACACGGCATTATTGACACCTTATACCTGACAAACTTGCTGGGTATTCCAACCGCCCTCATACTGGCGCTGATTGAGTTTGCCCCGTTCGACTGGAATGTTCTGCTCATTGCGGTGGGCTCGAGTTTATTCTCAATGATTTATGCAGCAACCTGCGTTTATGCCTACCGCGCAGCGGACAGTAACCAGGTAACCAGCGCGGAATATACAGGGCTACTTGGAGCGGTATTCTTCGGCGTTGTTTTCTTTGCGGAGCAACCCGATATGCGCTTTTACATCGGCTCGATGTTGATTGTGGTGCCATTAACAGTACTAACCACAATGAACTCTCGTTCGAAAACACCGAGTCAGAAAGTCTAACTCTTTTCTGCTGTTGGGTCAGCTGGCTCTCTGTTGGCCAAATGCATACGGTAAAAGCGCCAGCGGCGAGAGTTTAATAAATACCAAATACAAATAAACCAACCAAAGACAATGGCGGCACGTCCAAACGAGAACGCCCCATAGCTCTCGACAAAAAGCCAGCCTATGAGTACCGCATCAACCAGTAAAGAAAGCATCAATAACGGCTGGGCAAATCGCATGACAGCATTTGCCCAGTTGCGGTCATCTTCAGCCGCAAAAGCGGTTGCTAAAAGCACAACTAAAGCGGGTAAGCCCACCAATAACATGACACCAAACTGCTCGGTGTTGGTATAGAAGAGTTTGAGAAGTCGAGTGCGGTCTTCCGTGAAAGTGATGGAAATAATGCCAGCCACATAACCGCGCATTTGAAACAAAATGACAAGCAGGAGCGAGAGCGGAAAGCTCGCTCTGCCCTCTTTATCCAAGTAACGTGCTTTCTCGTACAGTTGTTGTCCGGCGCTTGTCTGTGCGCTGCCAGATTTTTTCATGGAAATAATAACCTACTGTATTTACTAACGGTTCTATCAGCGCCACTGCGCCCCCAAGAACCACGTCACCTGTCATTAACCATACAACGCTAAACGCGATGGTAAAATGCATAATACCAAATGAAACGGTTTTCGCTGCGTCTTTCATAGATTCCTCCCGCATGACCTTTATTTTATTCTGATCGATTGGGAGGTTTATATCTAACAGATAAAACCGATAAAGCTGTTCGCTACCATCAATGCGCTTACGGGCAAATTATACGGCGCGTTTTAGCTGTTCTCGCAACTGTGCAATGTCATCTCGCAACTGACCGGCTTTCTCAAACTCGAGATCCTGCGCTGCTTGATACATTTGCTTCTCTTTGTTCTCAATTTCTTTTAATAACGACTTAGTGTCTTTAATCACCACCGTGCGGGCATCATAGCCTGAGGCGACTTCCGCCAGAGCTTTGTCCGCTTTACTCTTACGAGCAGGCGCACTGCCCTGCCCCAAATCCATGACATCGGTAATTTTCTTATTCAAGCCTTTCGGCGTTATGCCATGCTCTTTGTTAAACGCAATCTGCTTTTCACGGCGGCGCTCGGTCTCTTCAATAGCACGTTGCATAGATCCGGTAATGCGATCGCCATATAAAATGGCCTTACCATTCACGTTACGCGCCGCCCGGCCTATGGTTTGAATTAATGAGCGATCTGAACGCAAGAAACCTTCTTTGTCTGCGTCTAAAATAGCCACCAACGACACTTCCGGCATATCCAAACCTTCACGCAACAAGTTAATGCCGACCAGAACATCAAACTCGCCTAATCGTAAGTCACGAATAATTTCCATGCGCTCAACAGTATCGATATCCGAGTGTAAATAACGAACCTTGATTCCATGCTCATCCAAGTAATCGGATAAATCTTCCGCCATTTTTTTGGTTAAGGTTGTCGCTAATACGCGCTCGCCCTGCTCTGTGCGCAAACGAATTTCCGACATCAAGTCGTCAACCTGCGTCGCGACCGGGCGCACTTCAATGGTTGGATCGATCAAACCAGTCGGTCTAACAACCTGCTCAACCACCTCGTTACTGCTTCGCTCGAGCTCGTATTTACCGGGCGTTGCGGATACGTAGATGGTCTGAGGCGCTATGGCCTCAAACTCGTCAAACTTTAACGGACGGTTATCCAGCGCAGACGGTAACCGGAACCCATATTCCACCAGATTTTCTTTACGTGAACGGTCGCCTTTGTACATAGCGCCAACTTGCGACACTGTTACGTGAGACTCGTCAATAATAAGTAAGGCATTGTCCGGCAGATAATCCATCAATGTCGGGGGTGGCTCGCCCGGCGCGCGCCCGGACAAGTAACGGGAGTAGTTTTCAATGCCCGAGCAGTAACCAAGCTCTAACATCATTTCAATATCGAACTGAGTGCGTTGGTTGATGCGCTGCTCTTCTATCAGCTTATTTTGCTTCAGTAATATATCGCGACGGTCTTTCAGCTCGTCTTTAATTTTATCAATGGCTTTGACCAATACTTCCCGAGGCGTCACATAGTGCGTTTTCGGGTAAATCGTTGCGCGGGCAACGTCTTTTTCTGTGACCTGGCCTGTCAGTGGCTCGAAGAAACTGATTCTATCAACTTCGTTGTCAAACAACTCAACGCGTACCGCCATTTCCTCCGACTCTGCCGGAAAAATATCAATGACCTCACCACGAACGCGATACGTGCCACGCTCAAAAGCGGCGTCGTTACGTTTGTATTGCAGTTGGGCTAAACGACGCAAAATATCGCGCTGGTCAATAATGTCACCGCGACGTAAATGCAGCATCATTTTCATGTACGACTCAGGGTCACCCAAACCGTAAATCGCCGACACCGACGCCACCAGGACAACATCCCGACGTTCCATCAACGCTTTCGTTGCCGACAGACGCATTTGTTCTATATGGTCATTAATGGAAGCATCTTTCTCAATAAAGGTATCGGTCGTCGGCACATAAGCTTCTGGCTGATAATAGTCATAGTAAGAAACAAAATACTCCACCGCGTTGTTCGGGAAGTACTCTTTCATTTCTCCATAAAGCTGTGCGGCAAGCGTCTTGTTATGTGCGAGTATTAAAGTCGGGCGCTGAGAACGTTCAATTACATTGGCCATAGTGAAGGTTTTACCTGAGCCAGTAACCCCCAGTAAGACTTGATGAGCTAAGCCTGCATCCAAATTGTCGAGCAAACTTTCAATGGCTTTCGGCTGGTCGCCGGCTGGCTTGTATTTTGAAACCAACTGAAATGACTTAGCCATGCTCCCTCCTGAGTTCTTTTGAAAACCACACGTAGGCAATGGTCGCCGTTAGCAGGTTTGCCACAACACCGCCAATAAAGAGACCAGTTAAATCCGCCAGTAAGCTGCCTAAGTACGACAAGGGCACAAATAAGATAAATAAGCGGACAATGCTAAGCCATAATGCGTTCATCGGTTTATGCACCGCATTAAAACTAGAGTTTGTCAGAATAATTACGCCCTGTAGTCCATAACCCAACGGCATAATATAAATAAAGAGTTTAATAATGTCGGCCACCGTCTTTTCTTCGGCAAAAGCCATCGCTATCCAATGCGCTGTAACCAACATCAGCAAGTAAATAACAGCCTGAATAATCAGCACCAATTTTAATGCAGTACGATACGCCTGCTGCACACGATCAATTCTGTCGGCACCATAGTTTTGGCTGATTAACGGCGGCAGTGACATCGATAAAGCCAATATAATAACGCTTGCCAATGACTCTAAACGCGACCCAACTCCAAACGCAGCAACGGCAGGGGCGCCATAAGCCGCAACTATGGCGGTCATTACTGACATTGCTAAGGGCGTTAACATATTCGCACCGGCTGCGGGCATACCAATTTTTAAAACCTCTCTTGCGGATTTCACCCAAGCCGCCAAAAAGTTCAGACCGTTGGCTGGCGTAAAAGACACCAGCTTATTTCGACTGAGTAGCCAAAACACCAGTAACACACCACTAAACCATGAAATAACGCTAGCTAAGGCCGCGCCTTCAACACCCATGGCGGGTATAGGTCCCCAGCCGAAGATTAAAATAGGGTCAAAAATAGCATTCGCAAGGCCGCCGGACGCCATTATTAATGAGGGTGTCCGGGTATCTCCTGCCGCCCGTAAAACCGCGTTTCCCACCATTGGTGTCACCAGCATGACACAGCCAAAGAACCACAAGCTCATATATTCACGAATTATAGGCATCAGCCTCGGCTGGGCTTGCAATAGGCTAAAAATAGGTTCCATGAGGACATAACCTATAACCGCTAGTGCAGCAACTAATAAAGCCGATACAGAAAGTGCAGAGAAACCGTCAAAGTGGGCTTCATCGGGTCTGTCAGAGCCGTACTTTCTGGCAATGACAGCGGAAGTGCCTATCCCCAGGCCAATGGCCAGGCTGACGACTGTAAAGGTAACGGGAAAGGTAAAACTAACAGCCGCTAAAGGGTCTGTGCCCAATAAACTGATAAAGAAGGTGTCGACAACATTGAAGCTGATAAGGGTGGCCACACCGAAAATAACAGGCCAGGTCATTTCCCAAAGCTTCTGTCCTACCGGCGCGCTGATAAGACTTCGTGATGCGTCGGCAGCTGCCATTCTATTCCTCCTCAGTTAAGTAGCCCAGTAGTGTAACTCAGACCGCTGTTTGTGGCTACGGAGAATAGACTTTAACCGCCCTAATCCGTATAGTATTGGGCAATTCTCCTCTATCTAAAAAAACAGGATCTGAACGTGGATTATCAACTCTCCGACCGTATTAATTCGATTCAACCATCACCCACATTAGCGGTGACTCAGAAAGCCAATGAGCTTCGTCAACAGGGCAAAGACGTTATTGGTTTGGGTGTGGGAGAACCTGATTTTGATACGCCAGAATTTGTTAAAGACGCCGCCATTCAAGCCATTAAAGAAGGTAAGACAAAATATACCGCGGTCGATGGTATTGTTGAGCTAAAAGATGCCGTTATTAGAAAGTTAGAGCGAGACAATCAGTTAAGCTACCAACGTAACGAAATTATTGTTTCATCGGGTGGTAAGCACAGCATCTATAACTTACTTAGTGCTTGGCTAAACCCAGGCGACGAAGTCGTTATTCCTGCGCCTTACTGGGTATCGTATCCAGATATGACAAAACTGGTAGGTGCCACCCCGGTTATCGTACAAGCCGGTATTGATCAACGTTTTAAAATTACCGCAGAGCAGCTGCGTGGTGCATTAACCGATAAAACTCGCTTAATGTTCATTAATAGTCCGTCAAACCCGGCGGGGACTGCCTACACTGCGGAAGAATTGAAAGCGTTAGCAGACGTATTAAGAGACTATCCGAATGTGCTAATTGCCACAGACGATATGTACGAGCACATTTTATGGTCCGATTCGCCATTTGCTAACCTGCCTATGGTTGCTCCCGATCTAAAAGATCGCACGGTTATTCTTACCGGCGTTTCCAAAGCCTATGCGATGACAGGCTGGCGAATTGGATATGCTGCTGGTCCTGCACCTATTATTGCCGCCATGAAAAAAATGCAGTCGCAAAGCACATCTAACCCGGCCAGTATCAGCCAATATGCTGCCGCTGCGGCTCTCGATGGCGATCAAAGCTGTATAAAGACAATGGTAACGGCATTCAAAGAACGTCACGATTATTTAGTCGACGCCTTAAATGCAATTGATGGCATAAACTGTGTGCCCGGAGATGGTACTTTCTATGCGTTTGCACACATTGAAAAACTGATGGAAAAAGCAGGAACGAAGGACGACGTCTCGTTTTGTGAGAAATTACTCTCTGATGCTAATGTCGCGTTAGTGCCAGGCTCGGCCTTTGGCGCTGAAGGCTATTGCCGTCTGTCTTTTGCAACTGACCTCAACACGCTAAAAGAAGCGGTCAAACGCATTAAATCTTTTGCAGAAAACTTATAAAAAATAGGGTTTTGGTGCTAAACAGCAATGTAAGCGCCAAAACCCTTTTGCTTTTTCCGCCCAGTAATACGTATCTCCTCAATTTCCTACTTCTTTTCGTTTGACGCTTTTATTACAAATTAACAAAATTTACTGCGATCCTTTGCGTGCCTTTTAGTTAAATGACTTACAAGAAGTCAAGAGAAAAAACGCAGAAATTTGATGTTAAACGGGACCAAATTTCAATCAATTTAACCAAGAAATACACAAGTTGCTGATTCTGCAAGCATTGCCTGATGAACAAACCACCAAACTGAACAGTTGTTCACCGAATTTATATAAGCCATTAATTTTAAAGGATATATATTTATCTAGGTAATTTTTAACCATCGCTTAAATTGCGCTCGACACCGCATAAACCGTATTATTTAACAGAGTTAAGCACAGGGTTATCCACAGATTCCGTGGATAAGATCCTGTAGCCGTTATCTACTGGGCAACTCAGTGATCTGTGGATAATCACTTCAGCGATCAACTTATCACTTATGTTATAGCAGAGATTATGACCAAAGCTTGACATTGTTTTCCGTGAGGTATAGACGATATTTTCACAAAAAGTACCCTGTTTTCCTAAATTGTTGAGTTTTTCAGCAGACAGTCATATTTCCCTAAAAAACCTTAATGGAACAGTTGACAGTCTCAGGCAGTAGCTTTAATATTCGCAGCCGTTGAACGTTGTTCCCCAGTAGCTCAGTTGGTTAGAGCGGTGGACTGTTAATCCATGTGTCGTTGGTTCGAATCCAACCTGGGGAGCCAATACAACGTTAACGAAACTTATCTATTCCCCAGTAGCTCAGTTGGTTAGAGCGGTGGACTGTTAATCCATGTGTCGTTGGTTCGAATCCAACCTGGGGAGCCAAGTTCCAAGCCCTTTAAAGCCCCCAAAGTCTTTTACTCAAATCCCGAACTGACTCTTTTGCGCCATCAGCAATCCAATTCGCTAAGTGTTTTGCAACGTTAGGCCATTGCATATAAGCGCTTTGTCGTTCCTGCAGAGCCCGTTCAATAGAGGCACAACTCACATTTTTCATTACTGTTGCAAGCCCCTTACGCTCTAGTATTTCCGCATTTTTCTGTTGTTCAAACTGGCCTGTCAAAGGCTTTATGATCAGTGACTTCCCTTCTCTCAATGCCTCACAACTGGTTTCAAAGCCCGCATTAGAAATTACCGCTGACGCTCTACTAAACTGCTCTGAAAACTGTTTTCTTGACGGTGCGAAGCATTCAATGTGCCCATAGCTGCACCGCGTTAATTTGGGATGAAAGACCGAGAATTCATAATCATCAATAGGGTAAAGCGCGTTAATAATAACTTTAGGATCCTCAAACGGCAGGTAAACGATCACTCGTTGGGCTAAGCCGCCCTTACAGCCATTATCAGGCTCTCTAACAACCGGAGGTATGGCATTACCACACTCTAACCAGTGCATGCCAACAGGCGTTGAACAGGGAGCAAATTGCTTAATCATTTGACGCTGCCAGAGGCTCAGCGTTTTATAAAGCTCGGGCTCCCAGAATGCGTATTGCCGCCCCAAACCAATAGAACGCACTCCAGCTCGTTTAGCTGCCCAGGCACTCACTGGCTCGTAGTCGGTAATGACCAGATCATATTGCGTTACATCTAACGCTTTTACGTCGTTGTAAAACTGTCTCCAGTTATTTGAGGTGAGCGTTTTTCGGCGTTTCAAGGCGCCATTTTCAGTGACAAAAGACAGTCCCTCGCGGCTTTGATAGGCACCAAAAACGTTCATATCAAACAAGCCATAGTTCCTGCGTCCGGAAATCAGATAGTCAACGTGAATCGGCTGCGGACTTAAGTAAGTAGCCAAAGTGTGGCTTCTGGAAAGGTGACCATTTCCGGTGCCCTGAATACCATATAGAACTCTCATAGCATAAGCTCCCAAATAAGTACTGCTAACAATACACCGGCTAATATGTCTGACGGGAAGTGCACACCAACAATAACTCGAGAAGCCCCAATGGCGGACGCCCACAGGTAGCAAACAAAACCAAGTTCGGGAAAGTGGACGTGGGTTATCCCTGCAAATATAAAAGCCGCTGCAGTGTGTCCGGAGGGAAAACTGAACTTGTCAGACGCGACAATCAGCGCTGCCAGCGACAACCCTAAGTCACTGGGGCGTCGGCGTTTGAAGCTGCTTTTTAAGAGCCAGTAAATGGGCAGTTCAATTAGGAAGGCAAGTAATAGATGCTTAAAGTAGGCGGTACCAGAGTCATTCAACAGGACACTCGCTAGTGCAATCGCAAAGTAGGCGTAACCGTCTCCGGAACGGGAAACCCAAACCGCTAACCGCCCGGCAACCGGACGAGCTCGTATCCCTGAGCACAGGCAGTAACAGTAGGTATCAAAACGCTGTAAATAACTGAGCAGTACCATGGCTTTTATACCGTTTTAGCACCAGTTGCAGCCACTTTGCCTACCACTTATGACAGTTTTAATGCGCTAGCATGACAATAAAGTGACAATTTGCCGGATTTCGCCGAGAAACCCTACCCAAAGGCGGTTGTTTATAAGCCTCAAAACACCGATAATATGCGCTCTTTATTTTTCACTGTTGCGGAATGCTCAATGACCGACTATTTGCTGCTATTAATTGGCACAGTATTGGTAAATAACTTTGTGCTCGTTAAGTTTCTTGGCTTGTGCCCATTTATGGGGGTATCCAATAAACTCGACACAGCTATTGGTATGTCCGCAGCAACGACCTTCGTACTGACATTAGCGTCTGTTTGCAGCTATTTAGTGAATGAATACTTACTCGAGCCGTTAGGACTTATGTCGCTGCAAACACTGAGCTTTATTCTGGTTATTGCGGTGGTTGTTCAGTTCACCGAAATGGTCGTGCATAAAACCAGCCCTACCTTATATCGCTTACTGGGCATATTTTTACCGCTAATTACAACCAATTGTGCGGTACTGGGTGTGGCTTTATTGAACATTAATGAGCAGCACAACTTCGTTCAGTCTATTGTTTATGGACTTGGCGCTGCCATTGGTTTCTCGCTGGTTCTTATTCTTTTCTCAGCGTTACGCGAACGTCTGGCTGCCGCCGATGTGCCAGTAACCTTTAAAGGTTCAGCGGTAGCAATGATAACAGCCGGTCTTATGTCTCTTGCCTTTATGGGCTTCAGCGGATTAGTGAGCAGTTAAATGAGTGTATTAGGAGCAGTTATTACACTTGGCATTTTAGCGCTGATATTCGGCGTTATTCTAGGCTTTGCTGCGGTTAAGTTTAAAGTTGAAAGCGACCCTATTGTTGACCAAATCGATGAAATTCTGCCACAAACCCAGTGTGGGCAATGCGGCTATCCAGGCTGTCGTCCTTATGCCGAAGCCATCGCAAACGGTGACGATATCAATAAGTGTCCTCCAGGCGGCGAAGCAACTATCAAGCAATTGGCCGACTTAATGGGTGTTGAGGCAAAACCTTTAGACTCCGCGCACGGTGAAGAAGACGTCAAAAAAGTCGCCGTTATTCGGGAAGACGAATGCATAGGCTGTACTAAATGTATTCAGGCCTGCCCTGTCGACGCTATTTTAGGCGCGGCCAAGCAAATGCACACCGTTATTGAACACGAATGTACCGGTTGCGACTTATGTGTTGAGCCTTGCCCGGTCGACTGCATCGATATGGTCTCTGTCAAAGCAAGCCCTGAAACCTGGCAGTGGGATCTCGATACGGTTAAAGAAAACATCAAAAAGAACAGCATTCCGGTGAAGGTGGTTGAATGAGCCGTCCAGATAACAACACCATTTATGTGTCGAGCAATGTATCGGGGCATTTCCCTGGTGGTATACATCCGCCAGAGAGAAAAGCACCTGCGTGCAACAAACCAATACGCTCGCTACCTTTACCTGACGAATTAATTTTGCCGGTACGTCAGCATATTGGCCCATCGGGCAATATGTTAGTTGAGCCGGGTCAGACGGTTGATAAAGGTCAGCAACTCACCGAGGCCAGTTTGAGTCTGGGGCTGCCACTACACGCCCCGACGTCCGGTGTTATTCACGCTATTGAAGAACGCCCAACGGCACATGCGTCAGGTTTGCCCGAACTAGCCATTGTAATAAGACCCGACGGCGAAGATCGCTGGGGCAATAAGCACGCCATTCCGGATTATCGGGAAGTTGAAGTCTCCCGCTTGCTTGAGTTGATACAACAAGCTGGTATTGCCGGTTTAGGTGGAGCGGGCTTCCCAACTGCGCAAAAGCTGGCCCAGCAAAAGCCTTTACGTCATCTAATTATTAATGGCGTTGAGTGCGAACCTTATATTGCCGCAGACGATGGCTTAATGCAGGAGTACGCTGAAGACATAATCGCGGGTGTGAAAATTCTTCAGTACATTACTCATTGTGACTCCGTGCTGTTCGCCATAGAAAACAATAAGCCTAAGGCTATTGAAGCTATTCGCACCGCCATTGGGGACGACTCGCAAATAGCACTAAAGGTCGTACCAACAAAATACCCTTCCGGCGGCGAGAAGCAACTCATTGAGCTACTGACCGGTGAGCAGGTCCCCAGCGGCAAACTGCCAATGGATATTGGTTTCTTAATGCAAAATGTCGGAACCGCATACGCCATTAAGCGCGCTATTATTCATGGTGAGCCACTACTTGAACGTGTTGTGACAGTCACCGGCGATGCCATAAAAGAAAAGCGTAACCTTTGGGCGCTGTTGGGAACCCCTATTGAACATTTGCTAAAGGAATCTGGGTTTACTCCTGAAAATAAACAACGCGTCATTATGGGTGGCCCTATGATGGGCTTTACGCTACCTAGCATTGATGTTCCGGTCATAAAAACCACCAACTGTATTTTGGCTCCGACAGAAGCAGAGCTGCCGGCACCGGGGCCTGAATTAGCCTGTATACGTTGCGGTGCCTGCGCCGACGCCTGTCCGGCCAGCTTGCAGCCACAGCAACTGCAATTACTGGCTAAAGCCAAAGACTATGACGCGCTGGACGAGCAAAACCTGTTTGACTGCATAGAGTGCGGCGCGTGCGCCTATGTCTGCCCTAGCGAAATTCCCTTAGTGCACTATTATCGGAAAGCGAAAGCAGAGATTCGCAACATTGCTCGTGAAAAAGCTAAAGCGGAACATGCGCGCCAGCGCTTTGAAGCTCGACAAGAGCGTTTAGAGCGTGAGAAGCAGGAGCGCTTAGAGCGCCATAGAAAAGCAGCCGAAGCCCGCAAGAAAGCCCAGGCTGAAAAAGCGGAAACCGCAACGACAGACAACAAAGAAAAAACCGAGTCAGGCGGCAAGTCTGCTGCCGTTGCTGCTGCAATTGCGCGTGCAAAAGCCAAAAAAGCCGCCCAGGCGCAAAAAGCCGATGAAGAAAATAACTCAGCGAAAGGAAATGAGTCATGAGTTTTAAAATAGCGTCGTCACCTCATGGGCACAGCCAACACAGTACCAGCAGCATGATGCGCTGGGTTTGCTACGCGCTGGTGCCCGGTGTGTTGATACAAAGCTATTTCTTCGGCTTCGGTGTTTGGTTTCAAATAATCCTGGCTGTAATTACCGCTTTAATTGCTGAGTCAGCCTGTATTATTGCTCGTGATCGCCCCGCTATGTCGGCCCTGCGAGACAATACAGCCTTGGTCACTGCCATTTTGTTGGCCATTAGTATTCCGCCTTTATCCCCCTGGTGGATCATTGTTATTGGTACGTTGTTTGCCATTGTCGTCGTTAAGCATGTTTACGGTGGCATGGGACAAAACCTGTTTAATCCTGCGATGGCGGGTTACGTTTTATTACTAATATCTTTTCCGGTACAAATGACCAACTGGCTACCACCATCAACAATAGGTGAGCATTCACTCACGCTTTGGCAGACGCTACACACCATACTGTTTGAATATACACCGGCCGGTTACAGCGTCGAACAGCTACGTGCCGGTATTGACGGTGTCACTATGGCAACCCCATTAGATGCCATAAAAACAGGTTTAACACAGGGTTTCACATTGACCGAAGTGTATGCCAAGCCCCAGTTTAGCTTTTTAGCGGGCGCTGGCTGGCAATGGGTTAACCTCGGCTTTCTCATTGGTGGTTTGTTACTCATACAACAGCGTATTATCAGTTGGCACATTCCTGTCGGACTCATCGCGGGATTGTGTGTTCCGGCCTTCTTTGCATATCTGTTCGCCCCCGATCTTATGACAGGGCCTGTGGTTCACGCACTGAGCGGCGCAACAATGCTTGGCGCATTCTTCATTGCGACCGACCCGGTCTCTGCGGCGACCTCGAACCGGGGCCGCTTTGTTTTTGGCGTGTTAATCGGTTTATTAGTGTTTATTATCCGTAGCTGGGGTGGGTATCCCGACGGGGTGGCGTTCGCGGTGCTGCTAGCCAATATGTGTGTTCCTATTATTGATCGTTATACAAGACCAACCGTTTATGGTCACGGAGAGCGCAAATGACCATTAATAGTATGCAGAAAAACGGCCTTATACTGGCCGCCTTTGCGGTTATTGCTACGGCTTTAGTGGTGGGCGTACAAGTGCTGACCAAAGATAAAATTGCACAACAACAGCAAGCTCAGGTACTGCGCACGCTGAACCAACTCATTCCTCCGGCAATGCACGACAATGACCTTTACCAGTCTTGTCGTTTGGTGACTCATAACGCACTGGGTAGCAACGAACCGCACCCAATGTATCGAGCCTGGGTTAACGATGAACCCACCGCGTTGGCTGCCGAAATTGTCGCTCCCGATGGCTACTCAGGTGCCATTCGTTTATTACTGGCGGTGAAACCTTCAGGTGAGTTACTGGGTGTCAGGACCTTGCGCCACCAGGAAACACCAGGCCTGGGTGATAAAATAGAAATAGAGAAAAACGACTGGATCACGTCGTTTTCAGGCAAGCGAGTTAAATCCGAAGACGATGACCGTTGGGCAGTAAAGCGCGACGGTGGCATGTTTGATCAATTCACAGGCGCAACCATTACACCGCGAGCGGTGGTTGGCGCAGTCAAACGAGCGACACTTTATCTAGAAGAAAACGCGGACACATTATTCAATGCTGAGCTTCAGCGCTGTGAGGAGGCCGCACAATGAACGAGTACAAAGAACTAACCTGGCAAGGACTCTGGGATAACAACCCAGCTTTAGTGCAGCTACTTGGCTTATGCCCTCTCTTGGCTGTCACGGCGTCTGTCACTAACGCTTTAGGACTCGGCTTGGCGACACTGTTTGTGCTTATCGGCTCTAATGTAACTGTGTCACTCGTGCGCAGTTTTGTGCCTCAGGAAATACGCATTCCGGTCTTTGTAATGGTCATTGCCACCTTTGTTACTGTTATTCAATTGCTCATGAATGCCTATGTGTTCGAGCTGTACCAATCGCTCGGCATTTTCATTCCATTAATAGTCACAAACTGCGCCATTATCGGCCGTGCCGAAGCTTATGCGTCTAAAAACCCGTGGCAGAAAGCGGCATTTGACGGCTTGATGATGGGCATAGGTTTTGCGTTGGTACTGATGCTGCTGGGCGCCATACGTGAAATTATTGGTAATGGTACTTTGTTCGACGGGGCCGAGCTCTTACTTGGCGACTGGGCCGCCCAATTAAGAATTGAGTTATTCACCGTTGACTATCCGCTTCTGCTTGCCATATTGCCGCCAGGCGCCTTTATTGGTATGGGCTTTATCATTGCCCTGAAAAACCGAATTGATGCTATAAAAGCCGAGCGCGCAGAGAAGAAAACCGTCACCCGCGCCCGTGTAACCGCACAACAGTAATAATTAATTATGAATAAAACTAAGCGCCACGAAATTTTAAGCCGTCTTCGCGACAATAACCCAAACCCAACCACGGAGCTTGAATACGACACCCCATTTCAGCTGCTTATTGCGGTGCTATTGTCGGCTCAGGCAACCGATGTCGGAGTTAATAAAGCGACACGCAAGTTATTCCCTGCAGCTCCAACCGCTGAAGAGATGTTCGCTTTAGGCGTGGATGGTATAAAAGAGTACATAAAAACCATTGGTTTGTTTAACTCGAAAGCCGAGAATGCCTACAAGACCTGTAAAATTCTGGTTGAGCAATATGGTGGTGAAGTCCCGGAAGACAGAGCCGCGTTGGAAGCACTGCCTGGGGTCGGACGTAAAACGGCTAATGTCGTTTTAAATACCGCATTCGGCTGGCCGACCATTGCTGTGGACACCCATATTTTCCGCGTATCTAACCGTACCAAGTTAGCGCCGGGAAAAAACGTTAAAGAAGTGGAAGAAAAACTGATAAAAGTGGTGCCGGCGGAGTTTAAAGTCGATGTGCACCATTGGCTTATTCTGCACGGTCGCTACACCTGTATTGCCCGAAAACCTCGCTGTGGCTCGTGCATTATTGAAGACTTGTGCGAATTTAAAGACAAAACCAGCGATTGAGCGATTAAAGCTCAATCCCTGACGGTTTTGCCAACTGTACAATGACCCGGCGGTTTAACCGACGATTAATTTCGTTGTCATTCGACTTAATCGGTCTGTCCTCGCCGTGCCCAACGGTTTTTATGCGATCAGCCGCTATGCCACGTTCAACAAAAAACGCCTGTATTTCTTTGGCTCGTTCTTCGGTTAGCTCTTGATTCGGCCCCCGGGCTCCGAGTGAGTCGGTGTAAGCATCGACAAGCACCAACTCAAGATCATTGTCGACTTTCAGGTAGTCGCTAATTTGCTTGAGCTTACGCTGTGACGATATGGTCAGCTTTTCACTGCCATCTTCATAATTCAATACCGTGTAAGCAATGTCTTCAAAGCTAAACGGCAACAGCGCATTGACACAACTTAAAAAGTCATCGTATTTATTTCGAAAATTCACTGACGACAATGACACCGCCACCTGATCACGATTGTTGTACCAGTCGTCGTAGAAAAACGTTGGATAGCGCCCTTTTTCCAATTCACTCAACAGTGTCCAGGCCAGTTGCTTTTGTAACTCGCCATTAAACTGCTTATAGAGCTGCATAGAGCCAATCTCGTAACTTGCTTCCCCTGGTCGCCAGCGAGGCGGCACAGATTCAATCGCAGAGACATCATAGCTGTCAGGCAGCTTTTTCATGTCCATTTTCATGCGTAAGTTCAGCTCTTTACTGGCTTCGCTTTGAAAACGAACTTTACCGTAGCGCGGAATTTCGTGCTCTAACGCACACTCCAACCGACTGGCCTCGCTAAGTTGCCACGACGAACTATCAAGGTCAGCACTGTAATGCCTAACTGCATTGGCGTTTGCCTGGCTCGTTGCCAGCAATACAGACGCTGCAGCTGCAGTTAACATCGGCCAGTTTTTCATAGGCACTCCGGTTTAAAATTCTAATACGCTTTTATCGGCATTTATTCGCTGTGCTTTAGAGTTTCTCTCAGCATTATCGATATATCTTTGGCATAATAGGCGCAAATTGAAATAACCAGCTTAATAACTAAAGGGTCTTTATGTCTGACACTTCTGAGTCGCTAATGAAGAAACGGTTTCGTGGCTATATGCCTGTCGTTGTGGACGTTGAAACCGCGGGTTTTAACGCAAAAACAGATGCCCTTTTAGAAATAGCCGCGGTACTGCTGGACTTTGACAGCGACGGCACTTTAAAGCCGGTTGATTCGGTGCATTATAACGTTGAACCTTTTGAAGGCGCTAACATAGAACAAGCGGCTATCGACTTTAATGGTATTGACCCAAATAACCCCCTGCGCGGTGCAGTCCCGGAGTCAGAAGCACTAAGAGAAATGTTTAAACCTATTAGAAAAGCGCAAAAAGCAGCGGGTTGTCAGCGCTCAGTTCTGGTCGGTCATAACTCGAACTTTGACCATAGTTTTGTCATGGCTGCGGCTGAGCGAGCCAATTTAAAACGTAATCCGTTTCACCCCTTTGTGAGCTTTGACACCACGTCTTTGGCTGCTCTGACATTAGGTCAAACAGTGCTTATAAAAGCTTGTCAGGCTGCCGGAATTGAGTTTGATGGGAAACAGGCACACTCCGCTCTTTATGACACTGAGCGCACAGCTGAATTATTCTGTTGGATGGTCAATCGCTGGAAAGATTTAGGTGGCTGGCCACTGGCTTCTAATGACTAGCTCAAAAACACAAAGGGAAAACAAAAAAGTCGCTCCGAAGAGCGACTTTTTTAATATCATTAAACGCTTATAGTTTGTCAGCGTTTTTAGACAAGTAAGAAGCAACACCTTCAGGGTTGTCTTTCATGCCTTCTTTACCTTCTTCCCAACCTGCTGGGCAAACTTCACCGTGCTTCTGGTGGAAGTTCAGTGCGTCAACCATACGCAGCATTTCGTCGATGTTACGACCTAATGGTAAGTCGTTAACAACCTGGTGACGAACCACACCGTCTTCGTCGATCAGGAATGAGCCACGGAACGCAACGCCTGCTTCTGGGTGTTCAACGTCATACGCTTTACAGATGCTGTGACGTACGTCAGCAACCAGTGGGTATTTCACCTGACCGATACCACCGTCGTCAGTTGACGTGTTACGCCATGCGTTGTGCGTAAATTGAGAATCGATAGAAACACCGATAACTTCTACGCCACGCTTGTTGAATTCTTCTAAACGCTTGTCAAAAGCGATTAGCTCAGAAGGACATACGAAAGTGAAGTCCAGTGGGTAGAAGAAAATAACTGCTTTTTTGCCTTTGATATGGTCAGACAGTTTGAAATCTTCAACAATTTCACCTGAGCCAAGTACCGCTGCTGCAGTAAAATCAGGTGCTTTACGACCTACTAATACAGACATTGATTCTCTCCATTTCAGTTAAAGTAAATGAAACCTTCACAATCGGTAATGGGGATACCCCAAGTCAAAAACAAGGGGCTCCGTCAAAACTTTTGACCGATTGCTTAATATTCGTTCAGCTATTTTACTCTGCTGAAGGTTCCGGATGGCGCTCTGCAACTTCTGTGATCAGTTGCTGCAACTCACCGTTTTGGAACATCTCAATGATAATATCACAACCACCGACTAATTCACCTTCAACCCAAAGCTGTGGGAAGGTTGGCCAGTTTGCGTACTTTGGCAGTTCCGCACGAATGTCTGGGTTCTGCAGAATATCAACATAAGCAAATGGCTGACCACAGCCCATTAATGCTTGTGATGCCTGTGACGAAAAGCCACAGCTTGGCAGTTTCGGCGAGCCTTTCATGTATAACAAAATAGGATTTTCTTCGATTTGCTGCTTAATTCTGTCAACCGTTTCCATAACACCTCTGCTCTAAATAATGGTTGATTAAAACACTCAAGTATTCTAGCACAGCAGAAAAGATTTGCCTAAATTGAAAGATTTCCTTGAAAAGCAATCTAACCAACCCTATATAACGTAGATACAAAGAACACAATTCGTCTTCTGGTGGCTGAATTTGATAGCGCCAGATATTAATTTGCCCTAAAAGAAAAACTACGGAGAGAGACTATGGCATTTGAACTACCCGCTCTTCCTTATGAGAAAAACGCTTTAGCGCCTCATATCTCAGAAGAGACTTTAGAATATCACTACGGCAAACACCACGCGACTTACGTCAACAAACTGAACGACGCGGTAAAAGGTACTGACCTTGAAAACAAGTCGTTAGAAGACATCATTAAGTCTGAAAAAGGCGGTTTGTTTAACAACGCAGCTCAAGTCTGGAACCATACGTTTTACTGGAATTGCTTAAGCCCTAACGGTGGCGGCGCTCCAACAGGTGCAGTTGCTGACGCTATCAACGACAAATGGGGCTCTTTCGAGAAGTTCCAGGAAGAGTTCAACGCAAGCGCTGCAGGCAACTTCGGCTCAGGCTGGACTTGGTTAGTGAAAAAATCTGACGGCTCTGTTGATATCCTGAATACGGATGACGCAGATACTCCAGTTGCACACGACGGTGTTGAAGCACTGTTAACTGTCGACGTATGGGAACACGCCTACTACATCGACTATCGCAATTCTCGTCCTAACTACTTAGAAGCGTTCTGGAAGTTAGTGAACTGGGACTTTGTGAACAAAAACTTAGGCTAATAGTACTGAGTTTTAATCATAAAAAAGGCGCCAATGGCGCCTTTTTTATTGCCTAGCTCTTAAAACCAAGGACGATGCCCCTGAACATAGGTTTCCTCGAATTCATCGTCGGGCTTAACGATATAAATAATGAATTCAATAAACGCGATAATACCAATGATGAATGATGGGATTCCCAGTAGGATAAAACCAAACAAGAACACCAACAGCATAATAACGCCTTCTTTGGTGTATCCCAGATAGAATTTATGGGCACCAAAAGCGCCTAAGAAAAAGGCCAAGACAGCGGCGGCAATTTTCTTCGACGATGTGCTGGTATTTGAAGCCGCAGAGTCAGGGTAAACCCCTTCTGCTTTATCACCAGTGACTGCAAAATCAACTTTTGCACCCGCTTTCGGCAGCTGGTTTCCTTTCCATTCTGAAATATCGAGAGTATAACGATTACCGTCTTCACCAGAGATAATGCCGCTACGGTTGCCTTCGTCAAAATCTAGTACTGATCCCTTCATTTTTTTATTTTCCTTTTCGCTATTAGGTAGGTATCAACTACTAGGTTATAGAATTGTAAATAGCTAAGCAACGCAAAATTTTTAGCGATAAATAAAGCGCCTTTCAGGCGCTTTATTCGACTAGGTTATTGGGCATGTCGCCGCGCAGACTGTGCCATATTTCCGCAGACTCATAACCATAGCGGCGTACAAGGTTTACCGACTCGTTATAGTCGCCTTCTTCGGCGCAGTTCACTAAGTTTTCATAATAGTCTCGAGCCAGCTGACGAGCCTCGGGTGAGGAGAAGTAGTACTGCCCAATACGAGAATACAGACCTTTGAATCCGTTTAAGACGAGTACATAAATAGGATTTCCAGACGCCATCGCTAAATCATGGTTTAACTGGTAATCAAATTCAGCAAAGCTCTTTTCGTCATCCTCAAGCTCTTTGGCCGCTTCTATCAGCTCAATAACACGGGCTGGGTTATGGCGGATCGCAGCTCGAATATAAATTGCGCTAATGTTTGTACGCGCAGACAACAGCTGATCCACTAGCTCAGGCATGCCATCTTCGTCAAGACGAGCTAAGGTTTCCAGTATATTTAACCCGGAGGTTTCCCAGAAGTTATTCACCTTAGTCGGTTTGCCATGTTGAATGGTCAACCAACCATCACGAGCTAAGCGTTGCAGAACTTCGCGTAACGTCGTTCTAGTAACGCCAATTAGCTCCGATAATTCACGTTCTGCGGGTAAAATGGTTCCTGGCGCAAAGTGCCCGTTCCAAATAGACTTAACGATATACTCTTCGGCAAATCCCGCCGGACTTTTGGCTTTTATAATCATTTTCCCGCCCAAATGCTGAATGATAGAGTGATTCTAGCAGCCTTATACGAGGTCGGACAAGATAACTTCAGCCTTTATATCGACATTCCCAAAGCATTTGGGTATGGTTTCATCGTTTTTACACTTTCTTAAGGAATAGAGTGATGCTGTCTATAGGTCAATGGCCGACCAAACCGTTTGCCTGGCTTCTTCTTTTTCTGGGGGGCGCTGCACTGTTAGGGGCTGCCTTGTACTTTCAGGCTGTATTAGGTCTTGAGCCTTGCGTTAAATGTGTTTATCAGCGCATGGCTGTTGTTGGCATTGCGCTATCTGCCATTGTGGGACTCATAGGATCGGGTTTCGCCTTACTGCGCTGGGCCGGCCTGTTGGGATGGCTTTACAGCAGTTTTGAAGGCCTCCGTATTGCCTATGATCACTGGGACTTACAAACTTCTAAAAACGCTTTTTTCGCCGTCTGCGAAAGCGCTCCTGACTTTCCGGAGTGGGCACCTCTGCACGAGTGGCTTCCGGGCCTTTTCGCCGCACCGGGGTTATGCGGTGATATCGACTGGCAGTGGCTTGGAATGGGTATGCCTGGCTGGATGACATTTATATTCGGCGGGTTACTCGTTATCGCGGTTATTGTCACTATCGCCCACTTTATTAGCTTATTTAAAAAACGTGACGGTTTAGTTCTGTACCATAAATAACCCTTAACTCAACGGCCAGGTCACTATCCTGTCCTCTAATTCCCCGTGGTACTCTGACTCGCTTATACAATGGCCGGCAACGCAATAGCCGGCCTTTTTCATTGCTTCTTTACTTCCGTCATGCCTTACCGGATGCCATTTGGGTAGTGGCTGTCCCTGTGCCCTTAGCCGATACGCACAGGTCGCCGGCATGAAGTAAACATCTTCAATGTTGTTCGGTGTTAACGTCACACAAGCAGGAACTCGGCGGCTGCGGTTTGCATAGTCGCTGCAACGAGCGGTCTCGGTATCGAGTAATTTACAGGCTACATCGGTCGAGTATAGGTTATCTTCTTCGTCGAGCAGCTGGTTGACACAACACTGCCCACAGCCGTCGCAAAGAGCCTCCCACTCGGCAGCGGTCAGCTCTTGCAAAGGCTTTTCATACCAGGACATCAAACTCCCCATACCCGACTCCGGCGATTACCGGGGGAAGCGAATACGGTCAGACAAATAACCAACAGCTGCCACAAAGTAATGTGAGCGGTTCCAGTGCATCAGTGCGTCGTAGTTCGCGTAAGCCAGATAAACACGGCCTTCTTTATCATCAGGAATGACGACTGACGCTTCAATATCGTCTCGTTGAGGCAGTTCCGAGCCATCATATCGAGTGACACCTAAGTTACCCCATTCGCTGAGCTTTTTCTTCGTGTCCAGCCCAGACAAAGAGGTATCAAACCCTTCTGGTAGCTGCACCTGACGTCCCCAGGTGACGTCGTCACGCCAGCCGACCGAGCTCAAATAGTTAGCGGCAGAAGCAAACACGTCCGGGTAGCTGCCCCAAATATCCTTACGTCCATCGCCGTCATAATCCACCGCGTAATTCATAAAGGAGCTGGGCATAAACTGAGTTTGGCCCATAGCCCCCGCCCAGGAGCCTTGCATTTTTTCTGGCGCAATATGCCCGTCCTGAATGATGGTTAATGCGTGCCAAAGCTGCTTCTTAAAGAAAGCTTCACGACGACCGTCAAATGCCAGTGTGGTCAATGCTGAAACAACATCGAAGCCACCCGTATAAGAACCGAAGTTTGTTTCGATTCCCCATAAAGCGACGATAAAGCGCGGCTGAACACCGAACTCTTTACCCACTTTTTCGAGCAACTCTTTATGCTCTTCGTATTTCTCTAATGCCTTTTCTGCTTTCCATTCAGGCACAGCACGAGGCAAATAAGTATCCAGCGTCAGTTTAAATTCCGGCTGGTTCTTATCAAGTTCAACGGCTCGCTCGTAATACTTTACTTTCGCAAAGGCCTTTTCCAGTGTTTCCTCGCTGTAATCATTGCCTCTGGCTTCGTCTTTTAACGCTTCCACATAGTCAGAAAACTTTTCTTCAACACTCTTCTCTTGTGCAGAGGCACTCACACTGACAAGTGCCAACGCCCCAATTAACGCACTGCTCACGAATTTGATTAACATGAAATGTCCTCTTGCTTAGGTGGAAGCTGTAAATAAAAACCGTCACTGGCCAAGTGCTCAGTTAATTCTTTGACGCTCAAACGAGCCAGTTGTTCACGGGTTGTTAAATTTATGGTCAGTATTTTCTCTGCTTTACCGAAACTTTGCACAAGGGCATCCGGTAATTCACTGAAGTCTTCACCATGAGGAAGGTAAACATAGGTATCCGCTTTGCGGGAACTGCGATACACATCGCACAACATAAGTGTCTCCGACGCTATGACGTTACAATAGCTCTTAATTCTGCCCCAATTGCTGCATTTCGCCAACCCGTCAGTAAGTCTGGTTGCGGCAGACGTTCCTGTTGCTGCGGCGAGTACTGCCAGAAGAAATTAATCAGCTCGTTTATTTGCTTGCGTGATGCCACTAATGAGGCTGGGACATCAAGTGACTCAGCGAGCTCAGTGACTTTTTGCTTTACCGCTTTAAACGTTTCCTTGTAGCCAGGCATATCGTCCAATCGGCTTAAGGGCTTCAGCGACTTAGAAGTCGCCTGCTCTTCGGCTTTTTTAATGACAGTAATCATTTCATTGCCGGAATACTTTTTTGATAACGGCGGTAAGTCACGAATATGATTTAAATCGCTTTGTGATTTGGGTTTGCGTCTGGCCAGCTCTAACAATGCGCCGTCTTTAGCGATAAAACCTAACGGAATGTTTTTCTTTCTAGCCTTGTTCAATCGCCAACTCGCCAGCTCTTGTAAAATCGCTAACTGCTCATCATTGAGTTGCCAGGCATTACCAACTTGCAAATATAAGAGGTCGTCTGGAATACGAGTTGTTCGCTTACGAACCTGAAGTACAGACTCTTCGTAAACGATATCCAAACAGCCCTTTTCTTCGCAAAGCCCTTTCAAATAAGGATACATAACTGCCAGATAGCTGGCGTCAGCGGCAGCGTAATCCAGTTGTTCAGGGCTTAAAGGTCGTTTTAACCAGTTGGTCCGGGACAGGCTTTTGTCGAGCTCCACATTATCAAAGAGCTCACTGACTAAGCGTGCGTAGCCCATGGACTCACCAATGCCACAAAACCCAGCTGCTATTTGGCTATCAAACACACGGCTTGGTTGAGCACCGCCACTTTCATAGAAAAACAGCTCAATGTCTTCACCTCCGGCGTGCAGAACGGTTTCAATGCTATCCGAAGAAATGAGCGACCATACTGGCTCCAAATTAATATCAGCCAGCGGATCCACGATAACCGTGTCACCGCCCGCATGCATCTGTAACAGCCCAAGGTTCGCATAAAAAGTCCGCTCTCGCACGAACTCAGAGTCAATTGCAAACCAACCCGTCTGACGAGCTTTAGAGCAGAAATCGGCTAATTCATCGGTAGAAGAGATGAGTCGGTACTGACGCACCGACTCCGGAAGTTCAAGCTGCGTCAAGAGTTTTCCTCGTCACGCAGCTCTTTACGTAGAATTTTGCCGACATTCGATTTAGGCAGTTCGTCCCGGAACTCGACCAGTTTTGGCACTTTATAAGCAGTCATGTTCTCCCGTGAAAAGTCGATAACTTCACGCTCCGACAGAGACTTATCTTTAGCCACAATAAAGACTTTAACAACCTCTCCTGAGGACTCATGCGGCACACCAATAGCCGCTGACTCAAGTATCTTCGGATGATCCGCCAGTACATCTTCAATTTCATTCGGATATACGTTAAAGCCAGACACCAGAATCATGTCTTTTTTACGATCTACAATTTTAAAGTAGCCGCGGTCGTCAACCGTCGCCATATCGCCAGTTGCAAACCAACCGTCTTTAATGGACTCGGCCGTATCTTCAGGGCGGTTCAAATACCCGACCATAACCTGAGGACCTTTTACTTCCAGCTCACCTGGCTCGCCCATCGGCACTTCTTCACGCGTTTCCGGATCAACAATACGGACGTCGGTACTAGGCACAGGTAAGCCGATGCTTCCCGTGTAGTGCTCGATATCATACGGATTCACCGTCACAACCGGCGCGCACTCAGTAAGGCCATAGCCTTCCAGAAGGCGAGATTTCGTGACTCGTTCCCATTCTTCTGCGACCGCTTTTTGAACAGCCATACCGCCGCCAAGGGCCACTTTCAGGTTAGAGAAGTTAACGTCCTTAAACCCTTTGGTGTTGAGCAGGCCGTTAAATAACGTGTTAACTCCTGAAATCATTGAGAATGGGTACTTATTTAACTCTTTAACAAAGTTCGGCATGTCGCGCGGGTTTGTAATGAGTATATTCTTACCACCATGCTTAATGAACGTCAGGCAGTTCGCCGTTAACGCAAAGATATGATAAAGCGGCAATGCCGTAATAATCACTTCCTTGCCGTCGTTCATAATTGGCGTAATACAGGCCGACACTTGTTCTAAATTGGCGACCATATTGCGATGAGACAACATAGCACCTTTAGCAACGCCGGTGGTTCCACCGGTGTATTGTAAAAATGCGATGTCCTCACCTGTGATTTGAGGACGCTTATATTCTGCCTGAGCCCCCTTCGCCATTGCCTGGTTCAGGCTTACAGTGTTTTTAACACCGTGAGATGGCACCATACGTTTAATATACTTAACAACAAAGTTGACAATAAAGCGTTTAGGTACTGGCAACTGGTCACCTATTTGTGTGGTAACCACTAAGTCGAGCGGTGTTTCATCTTTAATTTTGTCGTAGGTATGCGCAAAGTTTTCTAAGATAACCAACGCTTTTGCCTGAGAGTCCGTCAGCTGATGCTTTAATTCGCGGGGCGTGTATAGCGGGTTTACGTTCACCACCGACATTCCCGCTCGCAAAATACCAAATAAAGCAATAGGGTACTGCAACAAGTTTGGCATCATCACCGCAACCGCATCACCTTTTTTCAACCCCTGACTTTGCAGGTAAGCGGCGAACTCGCGAGATTTTAGTCCCAACTCTTTAAAACTCATCTCTGAGTCCATATTCACGAATGCGGTCTTCTCTCCGTATTTCTCAATGGACTGCTCGAGAATATCTACCAGCGACGAGAAATGATCCGGATCGATAGTTTCAGGAACACCAGCCGGGTAGTTTTTTAGCCAAATCTTTTCCATAAAAGGCTCTGCCTCTCACTATTAAATTTTGTTTTGTTAACACTTTATCTTCGCATATCCGACCAGTTAATCCTAGTCATACAGCGCTGCTAACCGCTCGATTTTAACAACTCAGCTATTTTTTCTGGTTGCTCCATATGAACATGGTGTCCACCATTCAGTGTTATTAAGTTTAGATCAGTGACCTGATGCTGCCATTTTTCAATGGCGCGTGACAGGTTTTCATGGCCTTTGTCTCCCCTGACGACTTTCACCGGCATAGTCAGTCCCTGGAGCAGTTCATCGACAGCGGTTGAATGCAAGCGATAAGGCGATACCGACTTAACTCTTGGGTCAGCGCGCCAGGAAAATGAATGGTCGGACGCTTTATTCAAGCCTCGCTCAACCAGCAGCGCTACTAAGTCTCTGGAAAAGTCAGCCTGAGCAGCGCGCGCATCAATCGCTGTGTCAAGCGTTGAATAGCCGCGCCAGCGACCGCTTCGTTTTTTATAACGACTCGAAAAGCCCTTTGCTAACTGCTCTCTGGCATTCATTTCATCAGAAACCAGTAACCCGAAGGCTTCGACCAAAATAAGTTTATCGACTTTTTCAGGGCAAATGGAGGCAACCACGTTACTGACAAAACCACCCATAGAGTGACCCAGTAAGGTCACAGGCGAATTAATATGATGCGTGAGGATTTGCCAGAGGTCGTAGGCGTAATCAATAAAGTGGTAGTGAGTTCCTCGCGGGCGGTGGTCACTGTGTCCGTGCCCTGCCCAATCGAGAGCGATTAAACCACCATGGTCAGAGTTCCAGTGCTCTGCTAACGGAAGGAAGCTATGGCAATTGTCTAACCAGCCATGGGTTGCAATAACCGTGACGTTGTTGGGATCGCCCCAGCACAGTCCCCGAACAACGCCCCACTCTAATTCATAGCTGACTGGTGTTGCTTGCGCAGCCGTTGTCCGGAAACTCATTAAAATCAGTTACGTTCTTTTGCCGGTGTACCCGAATTGTCCTCTACTCGCACACGCACGGGTACCGGATAGCGGTAGGGATAGTACGGTGAATAGAAGTTATGGCGGAACCACAGCGGTGAGTAGTCAATTTCTACGTGGTTCTTTTGTGCTTTAGGCTTCCACAAATAGTGGTTATCCGCTTCGAGAACCGGATAAATGTATGTGTACTCATCAATTTTGCCCTGCTGAGTTTCACCAATCGTACCAACGAAGCTTATCGCACGACCTTTTTTATAGACTTCAGGGTCAATAAAACCATCAATAACCGCTAAGAAACGGCCATCACTGTCGTCACTCACTTCGGGCCGTCCCCAACGTTGCAGCGGGAAGCTCACTACTTCAAAGACCGTTTTATCTTCTGTATTGCGAACGTCAGCAATAACTCCACCCCAGCGGGCCGGTTGACCAACCACTTTATCCTGCTGAGCTTTTGCCTGCTTGTAAGCGACCAGCGCATCTTCATTGCTGGTTTCCAACTCTGTCGGAACAGACGCACAGCCAGCTAAACCTATAGCGAACAACGAACATGTCAGTAATCTCATAACAGACCTCTCTTTAGGCATAAACGTCGACACCAAACATTGACGCAACTTCTTCACGTTTTTCATTCAAAGCTACCGTTTGATAAGCACTTAACGCCTTTTGTGAGCGTTGAGGTGGTTCGTCATACATGGTGTTTAATGACTGCCAACGCTCTGCCTGACGGCGGCTTTGCTTCGCATCAGGAACGACCTGCGGTAACTCCACAGCATTAGACACGGCGGCATTTTTCTGCTGCTCGTTGTCACGCGGCACCGTCTGTTGCGATGCCTGCTGCTGGTTACTTAACGGCTGTACCGTTTGCGGATTTATCTGCACGTCAATATTGGCTCATCTGTTATGTAAGATAGGATCTATTATGGCGAGTTCCTGAGCGTTCAGCAAGTTAACGCCCCGGTAACTTTTGCCAGGTCACTTCATTACGCACATAGAGTGGCTCAAGCAATTCGGCCTGAACCGGGTCAACACCAGCACTATTCACTACTATCAGCATATCCTCCGCCAACGGTAGCCGGCTATTATCGCTATGTTTTAGCTCATGATTTTCATCAAGAATATCTGCATAGACGTCCCAACCTGTACCAGCAGTACCCCAGCCCTTCAAGCGCCCTGTATCAATAAGGTTCGTGTCTGGTTTTGCTACAGCCGGCTCTGACTGAGCCACAGCAACTCCGTTCTCATTCGCATACAAAGCGTAATAAACCTCGCCCATGCGTGCATCAATACAAGCCACCACACCAGCAACATCGTTTTTGCGGATGGCTTGCTGTGCCAGCGCCTGTAAACTGCACACGGGATAAACGGGTAAATCAGCGCTAAATGCAAGTCCCTGCGCCATAGACACGCCAATGCGCACGCCTGTAAAACTACCTGGGCCAGCGCCAACCACAAGCCCGTCCAGCTCGGCTAAAGACACGCCGGCTCTGTCGAGAACCTCCTCCACAAAAGGCAGAAGCTTTTGTGAGTGCTCTCGGGGGCTTTCAATGTCACGGGTTGTCAGCTTGCCATCATGAACAAGCGCGACAGAACAATTTTCAGTTGATGTATCTATAGCTAATAACGACTTCATACATTTTGCTCTTCTGTAGAACTTTTATGCGCCAGAAATTCAAGCGCGGTATCTAAGCTACGGGTGCGACTCATAGCCGGTAAACTTGCCAAAAACTGCTTACCGTACTGACGTGTTACCAGCCGATTATCGCAAACCACCAGAATACCCGAGTCGTACTTATCCCGAATAAGCCGCCCTGCGCCCTGCTTTAAGGCAATAACGGCTTGCGGAAGCTGAATGGTGCCAAAGGCATCCACACCTCGCAGGCGTGCGTCTTCCACTCGCGCATTCAATAAAGGGTCATCCGGCGATGCAAACGGTAGTTTATCAATAATCACACAACGCAGCGCATTACCTCTGACATCCACACCTTCCCAGAACGACGAGGTGCCTAACAGTACGGCGTTGCCGGCTCTGGTAAAGCGCTCTAACAACTCACCTTTATTCGACTCGCCCTGCACCAAAATTTCATTGTCGACGTGCTCTCTTAGAATTCCGGCCATTTGTTGCAGCATTCGATGGCTGGTAAACAATAAAAACGTCCCGCCGTCATTATGCGTAATACATTGCTTGGCAATATCCGTCAGCATTTCATGGCGGTTACGATCATTAGCGTCCGGTAAATAACGGGGCAAGCATAAGGTGGCCTGCTTTTTAAAGTCAAAGGGGCTTTCCAGAACCAGGGTGTCCGCTTGCTCAATCCCCAGTCGGCGTGTGAAAAACTCAAAGTTGCCATTAACCGCTAATGTCGCCGAAGTGAATATCCAGCTCATGTTATTGCGCTTAATATAGCCACCAAAGGTCTTCGCCACACTTAGTGGCGTTTGATGCAAGCTGATTTGTCTTGGCGTGGTTTCAAACCAAAAGCTGTAACCAGTACGTTCAACGTCCATTAACTGACGCCAAATAACCCTGTAATCCTCTGCTCGTTCTAACAAATTATCGAGATCTTTATTCCGGCCCTGCGCGGTTTTTAGCACATCAATAAGCAGGGTTAAGCGCTCGTCGAGACGATCCGTCACTTCGACAATGTCTTCTTTATTGCGCCATTCGCGCCAATTGCCGCGCATGGGGTCATGAGGAAAGAGTAACCGAAAATCGCGCAGCGATTGTAATAACGTTCGCGCCATCGCACTGGCCTGTGACAAGTCTTTCAGCTCCGTCAGACATAAGCGCTGAATTTCCTCACACATTTCACTCAATTGACGCGTCGACACCGTTTCACCAAAGTACTGACTGGCAATATCAGGGATTTGGTGGGCCTCATCAAATACCACGGTATCTACAGCAGGAATAAGCTCGCCAAACCCCGTATCTTTTAGTGCCATGTCCGCAAAAAACAAGTGATGGTTAACCACCACAACATCGGCTTCTAAAGCTTGCTTCCGCGCTTGTACTAAATGACAGTCATCATAAACCGGGCAGTCACGCCCCAGGCAGTTATCCTGAGTGCTGGTCACCTGAGGTAAAACCGCCGCTCCTTCAGGAAGCACATTCAGCTCACCCATATCACCGCTGTGGGTTGTCGTTGACCAACGCGTCACGGTAATAAGCTGATCCTGAATCTCTTTAGGGAGCTGCCCCGCCTGCTGCTTTGCTTGTTCAAGTCGATGCAGACAGAGGTAATTCGAGCGCCCTTTCAGCAAGGCGACCACTTTTTGCGGCGCCAGCTTTTTGCGTAATACGGGTAAGTCCCGGTGAAACAGCTGCTCTTGTAGGTTTTTCGTGCCGGTAGAGACAATAGCCTTACCTTTGGAAAGCAGAATGGGCGCAAGGTAAGCAAAGGTTTTGCCGGTGCCGGTCTCAGCTTCAACCACGAGTTGGCTTTTCTTTTTCAGCGTTTTTTCAATGGCTTGTGCCATTGTCGTTTGCGACGGACGAGGCTGGAAGTTGTCTATTGTTGAGGCCAGCTCACCATCGGGCTGAAAAATGGAAGAAACGGTCGGCATAATTCGCGCTAGTTAATGGTAATTAGCGCGCATTATGACATAGAAAAAGAGTCAGGCGTAGGTGTCTATATGACCAGAATTGCTATCCGAACTGTCCTCTGTTGACTCTTCCTCAGTCACCTCGGGTTCAGACTGCTGCTGTTCAGAAGACTGCTGTTGCCGTTGTTTCTCGCGGTTAGGATCATTATCAATAGTGGTGCTTTCCTCATCGCTAATCGCTTGAAGCTCTTTGGTTTTCTCAATTTGATTGACTCTCATTTGATCCTGAGAGTGGTCAACCGGTACCCGGGTATCCTTTGGTATTAATGGCACCATTGCATCAAAGTTAGCCATGAGTTTGCTCCGCTGTATCCTTGCTTTTTTGCCACCGACGTTACCGTCTTGATTATACAACCACTGGTTAAATATTAACCTAATATCGGCCCATAAAGGAATAAATTTACGCTTGCATTACAAAATCAACCTGTTAAGGTATTATACAACTTTGCGAAATACAGCGTACATTATTGGAGTCAACAAAATGAAATTCGTTCATCACCATCATGCACATCATTGGATTTTATGGGCTAGCTGAGAGCGAGTTTCTGGCTAGCCGCATAAGCGCTAGCCTTTCGATTGACTATACAACCTCCGAAAGGCAACTTTCGGAGGTTTTTTAATTTTTAGGAGTAATTATGACTAACCGTTTAACGATAGCGATACAAAAATCTGGCCGCCTGAGTAAAGAGTCAATGGCTTTATTAAATGCCTGCGGGGTAAAATTCAGCATTAATGAAGCCCGCCTCATTGCCCACAGCACCAGTCATCCTATCGATTTACTCCGGGTGCGTGATGATGACATTCCCGGCTTAGTCATGGACGGTGTTGTCGACTTAGGCCTGGTCGGCGAAAACGTGCTGGAAGAAGCTAGACTTGAGCGCATAGCCAGCGATACAGCAGCCGTATTTCAGCCACTCAGAGCGCTGGAGTTCGGTCAGTGCCGTTTGTCCATTGCAGTACCTCGTGAGCTCTCTTACCAGTCACAAGCTGACTTAGGCGGAATGCGAATTGCCACCACCTATCCGCAACTCTTAAAGCGTTACCTTAAGGACAATGGTATCAATGCCCGCATTGTCATGCTGACAGGCTCCGTCGAAGTAGCCCCGAGAGCGGGCTTAGCCGATGCGATTTGTGACCTGGTCTCAACAGGGGCAACACTTGAAGCTAACGGCCTGGTCGAGAAAGAAGTGATATTCCGTTCACAGGCACAGCTTATTCAAAACTCAGAAACATTGTCTGATGAAAAACAAGCAATGATCAACCAGTTACTGCCGCGTATCGATGGCGTACAAATGGCGAAGGAAAGTAAATACATTATGCTCCACGCGCCCAAAGATAAGCTTGAAGAAGTGGTTGAATTGTTGCCGGGTGCAGAAACCCCGACCATTTTGCCGCTCAGTCACACTGACAAACAAGTGGCTGTGCACATGGTCAGTACAGAAAAGCTGTTCTGGGAAACCATGGAAGATTTAAAGGCGAAAGGTTGCAGCTCTATTCTTGTTCTGCCAATTGAAAAAATGATGGGGTAACTATGCAAGGCTTAAACATCAAGGTTGAGCGCTGGGCAGACTTGTCTGCCGACGAAAAGGAACAGCGGCTTTCGCGTCCCCGTCAGGCAACAGCAATAAACACGCAACAAACGGTTCAGAAGATTATTGCCGATATTCGTGACAACGGTGACAGTGCACTGCTGAATTACACTCGGCAGTTTGACTATTCTGAAGCGACCTCGCTGCGCGTATCGCAACAGCGTATAGAGCAAGCAGTGAATCGCCTCGACAAAAAAGTGGCAGAGGCGATTGATACAGCTTACGGCACTATTCGTCGTTTTCACCAGGCACAAGTCCCTGAAAACCTTGCTGTTGAAACCATAAAAGGTGTTCAGTGTGAACTTCGCTATGCGCCATTAGATGCCGTTGGGCTTTATATACCTGGGGGTAGCGCGACCTTGCCATCTACAGCACTCATGCTCGGCGTGCCCGCTCAGCTAGCCAACTGTCAACGTGTTGTATTGGTCAGTCCGCCGGATAAAAGCGGTGACTTACCAAATGCGCTATTGTACGCCGCAAACCGTTGTGGCATTACAGAAATATACACCTGCGGCGGTGCTCAAGCCATTGCCGCCCTGGCTTATGGTACAGATTCCATCGCCCCGGTCGATAAAGTATTTGGCCCAGGCAACAGTTTTGTCACCGAAGCTAAGCAACAAGTGAGCAATGACGCCAGTGGCTGTACTATCGACTTACCCGCCGGTCCTTCTGAATTACTGGTTATTGGCGATGACACTGCTAACCCGGCGTATATTGCAGCCGACTTGTTGTCTCAAGCGGAGCACGGCCCTGATTCACAAGTTATTCTGGTCACACCGTCAAGCACACTGGCAGACAAAGTAAGACAAGCACTCATTGAGCAGTGTCAGCAGTTACAACGGGCTGATATTGCAGCCCAGGCGTTAGCCGAAAGCCGTTTACTGGTTGTCGAGACTATTGATGAAGCAATAACCATTAGCGAGCAATATGCGCCTGAGCACTTATCCATACAAACAGACAATGCGCGCTCATTACTGCCGAAATTGACCCGGGCGGGCTCTGTTTTTGTGGGTCATTATACACCGGAGTCTGGTGGTGACTACGCAACAGGCACTAACCATGTACTGCCTACCTACGGCTACGCGCGCAATTACAGTAGTTTGGGACTATTGGACTTTTATCGCCGTTACACCGTACAAGAAGTGTCCTACGAAGGCTTAGCGACTTTGTCAGAGGCGATTACAACCCTGGCGAATGTTGAGGGACTCGATGCACACGCTAAAGCTGTCACCATTCGCATGGAGGACCAATAATGTCATTAGTGGAAAAGTCTCAGCGCCAGCATCTGAAAACACTGACGCCCTATGCGTCGGCCAGACGCAGTATGAGCGGTGGTAATGTGTGGCTGAACGCCAATGAGTCACCTTTTGATAACGGTTACCGCTTTGACGATGGCGCTCTGAACCGGTATCCACAGTTTCAGTCAGAGGCGCTGAATACCACTTATGCCGACTATGCTGGTGTACAACCCAACCAGGTGTTAAGTACTCGCGGCTCTGATGAGGGTATCGAATTGTTGATTCGGGCGTTTTGCGAGCCGGGACAGGACAATATTCTCATTTGCCCGCCGACTTATGGTATGTATGCGATATCGGCTAAAACTTATGCCGTCAATACTACTGAGGTGCCGCTAATAGACTCAGGGCAGCGAAAAGGCCAACTGAACGTTGAGCAGGTGATCTCGCAGGCCAGGAATTGTAAGGTCGCGTTTCTGTGTTCACCGTCCAACCCCCTGGGTAACACGCTAAATGCAGCAGACATTAAGCAAGTACTGGACGCCTGTCCCGACACAGTTATTGTGGTTGACGAAGCCTATATTGAATTCTGTTATGACGACAGCAAAGCATCTTGGCTGACGACCTACCCTAACCTGGTGGTATTGAGGACATTATCAAAAGCCTTTGCGCTTGCCGGCATTCGCTGCGGCTTTTTACTCGCCAATGATGACATTATTGAGCTGATGAAAAAGATACTGGCGCCCTATCCGCTGCCGGAGCCTACCATTAATATAGCAACGCAGGCACTGAGCCCGGACAATATTGAGCGTATGCAGCAGCAGGTCGATACACTTATCGGCGAGCGCGAACGGCTTGTGGAGTTTCTCAGTGACTTACCACTAACGCTGGAGTTTGACAGCGTAACGAATTTTTTACTGTATCGTTCTGATACCACCCAAACCAATGCGGCCGACATTGTCACTACACTGCAACAACAAGGTGTGTTGATTCGGGACCAATCTAAACAACTCGGGTTAGACGGTTGTATTAGAATAACGGTAGGTAGCCGCGAAGAAAATGACGAGCTGGCACAACGATTAAAAGGGTATTTTTCATGACACAGCAATCCATACTTTTTATTGATCGCGACGGCACCTTGGTTGAAGAGCCCCCCGTCGATAAGCAGCTCGACAGTGTCGACAAGCTCGTTTTTGAGCCAAATGTCATACCGGCACTGTTAAAGCTTCAAAATGCCGGGTACCGACTGGTCATGGTGTCTAACCAAGACGGGCTAGGTACCGAGAGCTTCCCGACGGACACTTTTGAGGCTCCGCACAATTTAATGATGTCGGTATTTAAGTCGCAAGGGGTTCGTTTTGATGACGTATTAATTTGCCCACATTTTGACGAAGACAACTGCGCCTGTCGTAAGCCTAAACTGGGGCTTGTGCAACCCTATCTAACGGAAGGCAAAGTCGACTTTGCTAACTCTTTCGTTATTGGCGACAGAGAAACTGACTTACAACTGGCACAAGGCATGGGTATTCGCGGCATTCGCTACAACCGGGAAGAATACAGCTGGGATGACATTGTCCACGAAATTGTTGACCGGCCCCGTACCGCCAAAGTGTCTCGTAAAACTCATGAAACTGACATTAATATCGCCATTGATCTAGACAGCTCTGCACGCGGCACATTCAGCACCGGCATTGGCTTTTTTGACCACATGCTGGAGCAGATAGCTACGCACGCAGGTATTAATATGAGCGTAGTGGTCGAAGGTGACTTGCACATTGATGATCACCACACCATTGAGGATACAGCTTTAGCACTGGGTCAGGCCTTGCGTTCGGCGCTTGGCGACAAACGTGGTATTGGTCGCTTTGGCTTCGCGCTGCCGATGGACGAATGTAAAGCAGAGTGCCTGATTGACTTATCCGGCCGCCCATACTTGAAGTGGCAAGCGGACTTTAGTCGCGACAAAGTCGGTGAATTGTCGACAGAAATGGTTGAACATTTCTTTCGCTCGCTGACCGATGCTATGGCCATTAGCCTGCACCTCTCAACAACCGAGGGCAACAGTCATCACCAGGTAGAAAGCCTGTTTAAAGTCTTTGGTCGCGCGTTACGTCAGGCGGTTGCTAAAACCGGAGACCAACAACTGCCATCGAGTAAAGGAATGCTGGCATGAAGGTAGTGATAGTCGATACCGAGTGCGCAAACCTGACATCGGTTCGCTTTGCGATTGAACGACTCGGATACTCATGCACTGTGACAGACGACGCAGACGCTATTCGCGCTGCTGATCGTGTCATTTTGCCCGGCGTTGGCACTGCTGCAGCAGCGATGCGTAACCTACAGAGAAAACAGTTGGTTGACGTGCTGAAGTCGCTCGAACAGCCAGTGCTCGGCATTTGTTTGGGTATGCAGCTGATGACCTCTCATTCTGAAGAGGGGGATGTCGAGTGCCTGGGATTAATTCCGTCATTGACTAAACGGCTTGAGGTTGGCGAACTGCCGCTGCCACACATGGGCTGGAACACCTCTATGCCGACCAATAGTAATCCGCTGCTGAAGACTGCCGAACAATACTGTTACTTTGTTCACAGCTATGCGGTTGCCGTTGACGAATATACCATTGCCGAAGCGGAATACGGCCAACGCTTTGCATCAATGATTCGCCACAACAACTATTTCGGCGCGCAATTTCACCCTGAGCGCTCAGGCAAAGTGGGTGAATCAATTTTACGTGAGTTTCTGGAGGCTAAGCTGTGCTAATACCTGCGTTAGACTTAATTAAAGGTGCCGTTGTACGACTGTACCAAGGCGACTTTTCTCAAAAAACCGAATATCAGTTTTCACCGGTTGAACAAGCTCAGAGCTACGCTAAAGCTGGCGCAAAATGGCTTCATTTAGTCGATTTAGACGGTGCCAAGGACCCTAAGCAGCGTCAAACAAAGCTGCTGGAAAAGCTGATTAAAGAGTCAGGTATGAGTTGTCAGGTGGGTGGTGGTATTCGCACGACTGAAGATATCGACGCTCTTCTGGCTGTTGGTGTTAAGCGAGTAGTGATAGGCTCAACCGCCGTCAGCTCACCAGAAAAAGTACTCGAATGGTTTAAAACCTACGGTCCTGAAAAAATCGTACTGGCGCTGGATGTCAACATTCAACCCAACGGTCAGGCGTTAGTTGCAACGCATGGCTGGCAAGAGTCTTCAGGCAAGGCTTTGGAAGATGTTTTAGACCAATACCTTGAAGTAGGCTGCCAGCACGTATTATGCACCGACATTAGCAAGGACGGTACTCTCGGCGGAAGCAACGTCGAGTTGTACCAAAAATACAAAAGCAAATACCCCAGCGTACAGTGGCAAGCATCGGGTGGCGTGAGCAGCCTAGACGATATAAAAGCGCTGAAAGCTATTAACTGCGATTCTGTGATTCTGGGTAAATCGCTGCTAACCAACCAATTCACTCTGGAGGATGCACTGGCATGTTGGCAAAGCGAGTAATTCCCTGCCTGGACGTTCGTGACGGACAGGTCGTTAAAGGCGTTAAGTTTCGTAACCACGAAGTCATTGGTGACATTATTCCGTTGGCTCGCCATTACGCCGAAAGCGGTGCCGACGAGCTGGTTTTCTATGACATTACCGCTTCGTCCGATGGCCGTACGGTGGATAAATCGTGGGTAGAGCGGGTTGCCAAAGAAATTAATATCCCGTTTACGGTCGCCGGCGGTATTCGCTCTGTAGCTCAGGCTCAAGAGTTACTGTCAAAAGGCGCAGATAAGCTGTCTATTAACTCTCCTGCGTTACTGGATCCGTCACTTATCGACACGTTGGTGGCAGAGTTCGGTCAACAGTGCATTGTTATCGGTATTGACAGTTTCTTCAATGAAGAGACCGGTACCTATGAGGTACACCAGTTTACCGGCGATGAAAAGAAGTCACGCAAATCGGCATGGCAAACTAAAGACTGGTTGCAGGAAGTGATTAAACGAGGCGCCGGCGAAATTGTCTTGAACTGCATGAATCAGGACGGCGTGCGCAAAGGATACGATATTGAACAACTGACCGCTTTACGTGACTACTGTTCAGTACCCATAATAGCCTCTGGTGGCGCCGGCGAAATACAGCACTTTGTCGATGTCTTTAATGACGCCAAAGTTGATGGTGCCCTGGCGGCTTCGGTCTTTCATAAAAACGTATTTTCAATTGCCGATGTGAAAAGCGCGATGCACAACAATGGCATTGCCGTGCGTCCCATTGAATCCTAAGGAGTAACAGTGAGAGTCGACAAGCAAAATTTAAACAGCCTTGACTGGGCAAAAATGGACAACCTGGTCCCCTGTGTTGTCCAGCACGTTCTGACCGGCGAGGTTCTGATGCTGGGTTACATGAACGACAAGGCACTTGAGAAGACATTAGAGTCAGGTCAGGTCACTTTTTACAGCCGCAGCAAAGAGCGTTTATGGACCAAAGGTGAAAGCTCTGGTCATGTTCTTGAGTTGGAAGAGGTTCATACCGACTGCGACAGTGACGCACTACTGATTAAAGCAACCCCGAATGGGCCAACCTGTCACTTAGGCACTCAAAGCTGCTTTGCTGACACATCAGGCTCTTTTTTACACCACTTAGAAGGGGTTATTAACTCCAGAAAAGGTGCCGATGCCGGTGAAAGTTACACTGCCAGCCTCTTCCAGAAAGGCATTAAACGATGCGCTCAGAAAGTCGGTGAAGAAGGTGTCGAAGTGGCACTTGCAGCGGCAACCAACGACAAAGACGAACTGCTCAATGAAAGTGCTGATCTGCTGTACCACTTATTGGTGGTGCTGAGCGCCAGTGAGTTATCGATGAGTGATGTCCTTAAGGTACTGAAACAGCGCCATAATTAGTGTAATGCTTGTTAAGCGCTATTCAACTGCTCCTGAAAGTGGCGGCGTTTGTAGGCTTTTGATACTTTCTTCAGCCTGACAGACAGCAGTACAGCCGCCACACTCAGGCCACTAATAAAGCCTATCCAGAACCCAGCAGCGCCCATGGCTGGCACCACTAAGTTGGTTCGTCCTAGCACATACCCCACAGTTAAGCCGAAAGGCCAATAGGATATAAAAGCCAGTACCATAGGGTAAGTCGTGTCTTTGTAGCCTCTCAGTGTTCCCATTGCCACTACCTGGAAGGTGTCGGACAAGGTGAAAATAGCAGCCAGCCCCATTAATGTTGCGGCTAAATTAATGACTTCTGCGTTCGGTGTGTAGAGACTAGCCAGGAAACTGCCTCCCAGATACATAATAAGCCCGTTTACAGCCGCAAACACACCACCAAACCAAAGTGCAATTCTGAAGTTACGCATTGCGTTATCCGGGTTTCCGGCACCAAGCGCAAAGCCCACACGCAACGTCACCGCCATAGAAATACTGAGAGGGACCATATAGACCAACGAGCTTATGTTCAGGGCTATTTGGTGAGCTGAAACCACTGTCGCTCCTAACGGCGCTATTAACAGGGCAACCGCTGCGAATAAGCTCACCTCGAAAAACAGCGACATTGAAATAGGAAACCCCAGACGAATGACATAAGTCACGTCATCCCAGTTAGGTTTGTACCAACTGCGCAGTAAGCGGAGGCTCTTATAGCGCTTGGCGCCAAAGGTATAAATAGCCATTGAAATAGCCATTCCCCAAAGCACGAGAGCCGTTGCTACACCACAGCCAGCGCCGCCAAGTGCCGGCATTCCAAACTCGCCATACACGAAAATATAGTTCGCCGGAATATTGATGATAAGCCCGATAAAACCAATAATCAGCGATGGCATTGTGTTCGACATGCCCTCACAGAAGTTTCTCAGAACGGCATAAATGACAAAGCCGGGAATGCCCCAGGCAATGTAAAACAGATAGTCGAGCGTAACCTGCCGGAACTTGTCTTCTACTTCCATTAAGTCCAGCAACCACGGAGCGGAAGACATACCTACTAAGGTTATCGCGCCAACAATGGCACAGGCATAGAAGCCCTGTTGCAACATATTCGCCATTTTACGATGGCCACCAGAGCCGTCGAAATGGGAAATAATAGGCGCAAGTGCCAACGCCAAACCAAATACCAGCAAGGTTGCCGGCACAAAAATACTGCCACCGACAGATACGGCCGCAAGGTCAATCGCACTTTTTCGCCCCGCCATTACCGTATCGACAACACTCATGAGCATTTGCGTCAGCTGCGCGATAAGTATAGGGCCCGTCAGTCGAGCAAGTTTTACCACTTCGCTTTTATTGTCTTGCCAGGATTTCACGTTGGAGTGTCTCGCTCGTTTTGACCTATCTTGGATAGTCGCTTTATGCGTTTATAAACTGAACCAGTTTGCCATTGACTTCTGACGGGTGGGTCAATGGTCCCATGTGCCCCGCTGTTATCGACTCTCGTTTTAAGTCACTAATAACCGTCGATAAAGCATCTGCCACAGCCTTAGCACTACGACGCGTATGCTCTCCCTGAACAAGCAGTACCGGTTGCTCAATTGCCGCATAATCATTCAGTCGTTTAGGCTCGTTGAGCAAGGCATCAAAGTCCAATGCGACCTTAGCGGCCTGCTTCACCATCAACGCCTGTATTTTGGACGGCAAAGCGTCGAAATAGCCCGGACTGTTCCAGTAATCGACAAAGGTGCGGGTACACTCTTCAGCGTCTTTACCATGCATCGCCTGGCTAATTTCTTGTATTTCAATCATCCCGGGGGAATCGTCAGCTAACACATGGAAAGCCACAGGTTCATACACCGCCAGTTTTGAGATTGCGAAAGGTTGCTCTAAGGCGAGTTTAAGCGCCAAAGCCCCTCCATAAGAATGACCAATAACATCAATTGCTGTATCAACTTTTAACGCTGAAATAGCCTCCACCACTCGCGGGACTTCGTCGGCTAAGCGAAAGTTTGCCACCGCTTCAGGCTCTGGCGCTTTGCCATAACCGAGCAGATCGACAGCAATGACAAAGCGAGAGTGGCTTAAGCGTTGAATTAAATCTCGCCACTGAGAACTTGCACTTTGTGAGCTATGCAACAACAGCACTGGAGGGTTGTGCTTCTCACCGAAAACGTATACTCCGGAACCTAATTCTGACATGTCACTTCTCTACAGCAGACTAAAGCCGACAAATTGACCCACGCAGATTCCGGCGCTGAATAGCAGAACAGCGAAGGTACCCAACACACCAATGGTGCGGAAAATGCTTGGACCAATTGTTTTGGTTAAGCCAATAGCATGGCTTATACGAGCAATTAATGTAGCAATTCCAATGCCGTGGACAAGCCCAGCCGCACCACCCTGAACTTCAATAATGCCTAATAATATAAGAATAAAAGGAACATATTCGATAAAGTTGCCATGCACTCGCACAGCCACTTTCAGTTCGTCCTCACCACCCGTTCCAATACCAACACGGTATTTCCAGCGTAAGCGTATGATTCTGGCTGCCAGAATTAAATAAAGTAACGCAAGCAGTCCTGCATAAAACCCTGTAATACGAATGTCCATGACAACGTCCTTTTATTCAAAAAAGGCTCACCAAGTGAGCCTTTTCATTTACTTTTTCAGTAGCTCGCCAAGTTGGTCGCTAACCTTCTCAACCGGCTGTGTACCATCTATTTTGTAGTATTCAGTTTTGCCTTCTTCGGAAAGCTTCTGATAATACTCAACCAATGGCTCTGTTTGTTCATGATAAACCGCCAGGCGCTTACGAACTGTTTGCTCCTGATCGTCAGGGCGAATAACCAGCTCTTCACCGGTTTCGTCGTCCTTACCATCTTCTTTAGGCGGGTTATGCTCAACATGATACACACGTCCTGAGCCAGGGTGTACGCGACGACCACTCATACGCTCAACAATGACTTCATCAGGAACATCAAATTCCAGTACGTAGTCAATTTCTATACCGTTTTCACGCATAGCATCGGCTTGCGGAATTGTGCGAGGAAAGCCGTCTAACAAAAAGCCGTTTTGGCAGTCTGGCTCGGCAATGCGTTCTTTAACCAGTTCAATAATGATGTCGTCAGAAACGAGTTGCCCGGCATCCATTACCTGCTTGGCTTTTTTTCCTAATTCCGAACCCGACTTAATTGCTGAACGCAACATATCGCCTGTTGAAATTTGAGGAATACCAAATGTGTTCATCAGGAACTGGGCTTGCGTGCCCTTACCTGCTCCCGGAGCGCCCAATAAAATAATGCGCATAAGAAAACCTCTTTGCGTGATTCAAAAGTCTGCCACGAACTTTACCCTGACAGGCAAGCTATTACAAGCTTAGAGAAGCGCTGCGGCCAATGGTATGACCGCAGCAGGAAGGTTATGCGTTAAGCATTAACTTGTTCAGTTTAGCGACAAATGACGCTGGATCTTTTAAGTTTCCACGCTCTGCGAGTGTGGCTTGATCGAGCAAGACTTCAGCCCATTCCTTGAAAGTGTCATCGTCTTTTTCCAACATACGCTGAACTAAGGCGTGCTCTGGATTTACCTCAAAGATATACTTGGTTTCAGGAACAGCCTGACCCGCAGCTTCCATCAACTTAGCCATTTGCGTACTCATGTCGTGCTCGTCGGTAATGATACACGCCGGTGAGTCTGTCAAACGGTGAGTCACGCGCACTTTCTTCACTTTGTCACCCAAGGCTTTTTCGAAACGCTCAAGGTTCTCTTTAAAGGCTTCTTCCGTTTTTTCTTGCTCAGCCTTATTTTCTTCGTCGTCCAGTTCACCAAGGTCCAGGTCGCCACGAGTAACCGACTGTAACTGCTTCTCTTTGAACTCGGTTAAATGGCTCATAAGCCATTCATCGATTCGGTCAGACAACAGCAGAACTTCTATGCCTTTCTTACGGAATATTTCTAGTGCAGGATTATTCTTCGCAGCTTCATAACTGTCTGCCACAATGTAGAAGATCTTATCCTGACCATCTTTCATGCGCTCAATGTAGTCGTCAAGACTAACGGACTGAACAGCACTGTCGTTATGAGTCGATGCAAAGCGTAGTAACTCAGCGATGCGCTCACGATTACTGTGATCTTCCGCAGGGCCTTCTTTTAAGACATTACCGAAGGTATCCCAGAACTGCTGGTACTCTTCTTTATTGTCCTTCGCCAGTTTCTTCAGAATTTGTAGCACTTTTTTGGTGCTACCGTTGCGCATGGAGCGGGTGATTTTATTGTCCTGAAGAATTTCGCGAGACACATTCAACGGCAAGTCGTTTGAGTCCACCAAACCGCGTACAAAGCGCAGATAAGTCGGCATTAACTGCTCTGCGTCATCCATAATGAAGACACGCTTAACATACAGCTTCACGCCATGCTGCTGTTCACGGTTCCATAAGTCCCAGGGCGCTCTTTTCGGAATGTACAGCAAATTCGTGTATTCTGTAGTGCCTTCCACCTTATTGTGCGTCCAAAGCAGTGGCTCATCAAAGTCGTGCGCAACGGTTTTATAGAACTCTTTGTATTCATCGTCAGTAATGTCTGACTTGTCACGCGTCCACAGCGCTTTACCAGAGTTTACTGTTTCCCACTCGCCAGGCTGTGCTTCTACCTTGTTACCCTCACTATCTTCAGACTCAGGTACTGGCTCTTTCCACATTTGTACAGGAATACTCAGGTGCTCTGAATATTTGTTAATAATGCCGCGCAGACGATACTCGTCTAAGAACTCTTCAGCGTCATCTTTTAAGTGCAAGATGATATCAGTGCCGCGACGGGCCTTTTCAATGTCGGCAATTTCGAATTCGCCTTCGCCACGCGAGCGCCATTCAACACCGGCAGTGTTATTGTCGAGCGCGGAACGAGTGCGCACAGTGACCTCGTCGGCAACAATAAACGCTGAATAAAAACCAACACCAAACTGACCAATAAGTTGACTGTCTTTTGCCTGGTCACCTGACAGCTGCCCAAAAAACTCAGCTGTGCCCGACTTAGCGATAGTCCCCAAATTATTCATGACATCGTCTCGGGTCATGCCGATACCGTTATCGCTTATGGTGATAGTTTTAGCGTCTTTATCGACCGAAATACGGACGAACAACTCATTGTCGTCGCCGTATAAAGAGTTGTCACTCAGCGCTTTAAAGCGCAGCTTATCCGCCGCGTCAGACGCGTTGGAAACCAATTCGCGTAAGAAAATTTCTTTATTGGAATACAAAGAATGGATCATCAAGTGAAGTAACTGTTTTACTTCTGTCTGAAATCCGTGTTTTTCCATTTGACCGGCTTCCGCCATAGTGTTTTCTCCTACTGTTTAAAACGTACAGTGATACCTATCGTTTTAAAATGGGGATGACACCAGGCTTTTCAAGTCAGCGAGTGAATTGTTTTCGGCCACTAAAAGCGTGACCCAAAGTTGTTTGGTCAACGTAACCCAGTTCACCGCCTACAGGAACACCGTGAGCGATGCGAGTCGTGTTAATGTTGTACTGATCCGCCATGTCCGCAATGTAATGCGCTGTCGCATCACCTTCTACGGTGGGGTTAGTGGCAAGTATGATTTCTTCGATAGTGTCCGACTGAAGCTGTTGCTCGAGTTTATCTAAGCCAATATCGGAAGGCCCAACACCATCAAGCGGCGATAAATGGCCCATTAGAACAAAGTAGCGCCCCTTAAACTGGGACGTTTGCTCGATGGCTAAAACATCGGCCGGCGTTTCCACAACGCAAAGCACGCCACTGTCGCGACGTCTTTCATCGAGGCATATTGGGCAAAGGTCATTTTCCGTTAATGTTCGACAACTATTACAGTGTCCTACGGTTTCAACGGCATGTTTTAAAGAGTCAGATAACCGTGAAGCACCCGGCTTGTCCCGTTCCAGTAAATGGAAAGCCATACGCTGTGCGCTTTTCTGCCCAACACCAGGCAAACGCTTCAAGCTTTCCACCAGTTGTTCGATAGCCGGGCTTAACTTCATTAAACTGACTCCGAATTAAAACGGCATTTTAAAGCCTGGAGGCAAACCCATACCGCCAGTAATTTCAGACATACGCTCTTTGCTGGTCTCTTCAACGCGGCGTACTGCATCGTTTGTCGCTGCCGCAACTAAGTCTTCCAGCATTTCCTGGTCGTCGTCCATCAGGCTTGGGTCAATGCTAACGCGTTTCACGTTGTGATTGCCCAGCATAGTCACTTTCACCATGCCTGCACCAGCTTCGCCGGTGACTTCCATATTTGCGATTTCATCCTGGGCTTGCTGCATGCGCTCTTGCATTTGCTGCGCCTGCTTCATCATATTTCCCATTCCGCCTTTAAACATGTTTACTTCCTCATCATTAATTAAATACGTTAAAGCGCTTGCACCGATTCTTCATCAATTTGTGCGCCGAAGCGTTTTTTCAACTCCATAACGCCATTATCTTTTTCCAAACGTTCTAAAGCACGCTTATGTCGATATTCATTGATACGCTGCTGCAACATAAGGGGCGTGGGGTTTGCCGGTGTACCCACGGCAAATGATACCACCGCGCGGCTTCCCAGGAGTCCCTGTAAAGACTCTCTCACCGCGTGCTCTGTCGCATTATTTAGAAGGGACTGTTGATCGCTCTTGACTAAAATAGTCCAGTTATCCCCTTCGTTGTCCTGTAATTCGGAGTTCAGCAACACCTGTCGAGCCAAACCGGAAATATCCATGCCCGCTATCATGGCGCTCCAGCGGTCAATGTCAGCAGCATCCTTAATTTCATCGGTAATTTCAGGGTAGTCGTAGCTGCTCGGGGCTGCATCGGAAGAATGCGGCTGCCCAGAGGTGTCAGCACTTCCTTGCGGGATTTCAGCAGACACGACCGACTCATGCTCAGACTCTTCAAGCTTAGTTGCCTCTGGTGCCTGTGCCCGAGGTGCTTGTTTCTGCGAGGTTTCGCGAAAGTCCTTAGAAGCTATTTCATCTGGCTTTTTTTTTTGCATTAAGTCTTGCCGCATTTGCAGCAAGTCATCAAGACCCGATGCATAAGGCTGATCTTGTGGTGCTTCTTCTGGCTCAGGCACATTGTCGTTCGATTGCTGCGCCACCTGGTTATGTGGCTCCGATTTCTCCACCATGTCAGGAGTTGGTTCGTATGAATCTGCAAATTCATCGGTATTACCAAAGCTCACTGGCTCTTCATTGATTTCAGGAGGCTGTTCCGGCGTAGGCCGGTCGTCATGGTACTCTGGTTTTAGTTCTGGCTCTGGCGCGCCTGAAGGCTCATTTGGTTTCGACAATTCAGCGGCTAAAGGTGTTTCTTCGCCGTTTGTCTCTTCGCCATCTGTTTCGTCAGTTAAAGGGCCTGCCTTAGGTCGAAATGCCAATAAACGAAGCAAAGTCATTTCCAGACCACTTCTGGCATCCACTGCATAAGGCTGCTCTCGCCGCCCTTCCAACACTATGCGATAAAATACTTGTATAAGTTCCGCCGGCATTTGGCGCAACAGCGGCTTTATTATTTCTGCGTCATCAAATGCCTGTTGTGCATCAGGTAGCTGCTGCATGAGAGCCAGCTGATGCAGCATATTCTGCATTTCGACAAGCACGGAGCTTAAATCAGGAACAACAGCAACCATGGTATCAACACGTTGCATTAACGACGCCGCATCGTTATTTAATACATCTTTTAACAGGCTAGCTATGTCAGCGGTGGGTACATTACCCAGCATTTGCCGAACACTGTCTAACAGCACTTCTCCATGGCCCTGAGCAATAGCTTGGTCAGTCAGGCTCAGTGCATCTCGCATACTGCCTTTTGCGGCCCTCGCAAGTAAAGAAAGTGAAGTAGAGTCCGCAGAAATACCTTCCTGCTGCAAAACATGCTGCAGCTGACCGGCAATATCTTCTTTTGAAAGCGCTTTTAAATTAAATTGTAAGCAACGGGAAAGTACGGTCACCGGTAGTTTTTGCGGATCGGTTGTGGCCAGCAAGAACTTAACATGCTCCGGTGGCTCTTCCAGGGTTTTAAGAAGTGCATTGAAGCTATGACGCGACAGCATGTGTACCTCATCAATAAGGTACACTTTGTAACGCCCCCGAGTTGGACGGTACTGGACGTTATCGAGGAGCTCTCGCGTATCTTCTACTTTTGTTCGCGACGCCGCATCAATTTCTAACAAGTCGACAAAGCGTCCCTGATCAATTTCCTGGCAAGAAGAACATTGCCCGCATGGAGTTGAAGTCACTCCCGTATCGCAATTCAGAGCCTTAGCCAGAATTCGAGCTATTGTGGTTTTGCCAACGCCGCGCGTTCCGGAAAAGAGGTAAGCATGGTGAAGCCTTTGCTTAAGCAACGCATGTTCTAATGGTTTCAATACATGCTGCTGCCCAACCACCTCAGAGAACTGAGACGGTCGCCACTTTCTTGCCAGAACTTGATAACTCATAAGAAACTCAGGTTATAGTTTTTAGAATTGACACAAGGTATAGCACGCAACACCCGCTTGCCGCAATTTATCTTCGCCACCGAGTTCCGGCAAAGAGACAACGAAAGCGGCTTCCTCAACCGTTGCCCCAGTCGAACGAATTAGCTTGTCCGCCGCTAAAACTGTTCCGCCGGTAGCCAATAAGTCATCGATAATGAGAACCTTATCGTTGCTCGTTAAAGCGTTCTCGTGCATTTGTAGCTCATCAGTACCATATTCTAGTGCGTAAGTTTGACTGACGATATTACCTGGAAGCTTTCCGGGCTTTCTCAGTAAAGTAACACCACACCCCATTGCATAGGCAAGAGCAGATCCAAACAGGAAGCCGCGAGCCTCTATAGCAGCTATCTGGGTAACTCCGGCCATTTCATAACGTAGTTTGAATGCATCGATGCAGCTTTTAGAAGCATCATGGTTTTGCAATAGTGGAGTAATATCTCGAAAAATAATTCCCGGTTTCGGGTAGTTGTGAATAGCGCCAATAGAGTCTTTCACTTCCTTTAGACGTTCTTCCATAAGTCCTTGCTCTTTAGTTAAGCAACCGCTTTAGCTGACCAATTCTGAACAGAGTCCACTAAATACTCTGCGTCCAACGGCTTAGATAAACATTGCGTCGCACCGGCAGCCAGAGCTTTAGGTTCTACCTCAACTAGTGAGTCAGTCGACATAAAGAGTAACGGTGCATTTCTATAATTCTCGAGTTCTCTCAAGTTTTTCAACAATAAGAGGCCGTCCATGACCGGCATCTTGTGATCAATGAGAATAATATCGTAGTAATCTTTTTTGGCCTTACTAAGACCATCCAGCCCATCTTGGGCGGTTTGAATGTCGAGCTTTAACGGCTCTAACATTCTACGAATTGCCTGAAGAGTGTTGTCTTTATCTTCGACAATAAGCATTGAAATGGACATAACTGTCACTTACACCTTAAGCCTTTTAAAGCTTGACTATTAGGCAGATAACACTTGTATTAGGCGCAGTACTAATGGCAAACAGCCTGCGACAACAAACAAGACAATAGCGAACAACAAATAACCGAACCCTGCAGGTTCTTTAAACGACTCTGATGACATATCATCTACCTCCTAAATAAGTCGAGGCAGATCATACTTGATCCTTACAGCTGATAAAAGCAGAACAGCCAATAAAAAACCCGACCTGATTAGGTCGGGTTTTTTCAGATAACTAAGAAGCTATCAGGTTAGATTATAATTCAATGCCTTTGCGTTTCGCTGTCGATTGAATATAACCTTTCCAGCTACGAGCACTGCGACGTTGACCGTCGAATTTAGCTGCTTCGTTAACGTATCTCATTGCCTGGCGGTAGTCACCACCATAGAAATACGCTTCAGCTAAAGACATATAAACACGACCCTCGTCACGACCGTCTAAATAGTCCAATGCTTTTTTCAAAGGCTCTGCTGCCGCAATGTACTGTTCGTTTAGCAACATAATGTTACCGCGCTTACGATAGTACTCACCTTTGTCATCAGCATCTTCCGCAGCTTCCGCTGCGCGAAGGTACCACTCAACCGCTTTGTCTAGCGTTTTCGCACGGTGATAGCTGTTTGCTATGGTTGCGAAATTCTTAGCCGTTTGCTCGATATCGCCGGCTTCTACATGTTTTTCCATAGTAGTAGCTGCTTTATATGGAATACCTTCGTTATCATAAAGTTGAACCAACATTTTAAATTGGCTTTCTTTATCCAGGTATCCTGCTAAATAAGCAACTTCTATGGTTTGAAGAGCTTTCGCTAAGTTCTCTTCCAGCATATAGAACTGTGCTAACTGCGGCCACCATTGAGTCACTTCAGGAAGCTTATTCAAGCCTTCCTCAAGTACGCCAATTGCATCCGAGTACATTTTACGCTCGTAGTAAGACGCCATCATTAACGTGTAAACGTTTTTGTCCGGCTCTCCATACTCTAGCGCAGCTTCAGCAAATGGGATTATCTGAGCGAATTCCTTCTTCTGGTAATAGGCATTCGCCATGTACAAGAAGACTTTAGGATCTTTCTCGCCAGTAAACTGAACCCACTTACGAAGGTACTCGATAGACTGGTCATACTTTTCTTCCTGAAGGCTGATTTGGCCAACAAGTTTCATAGCTGCAGCTTGGTCACTCCAGCCTAAAACATCTTGGTCAACCGAGCTTTTCAAGACTCTCAAAGCATCCGCCATACGCTCGTCAGCAGCATAGAGGTTACCAAGGAAGCGACCTAAATACGCAGAGTCGTAGCCAGGATCTGGCTCCTGCTCTTCCAGTACCGCTATCGCTTCTTTAATTTGCTCTTCTTCGTAAAGCTCGAACGCATCCATAATAGCGCGACCAATACTTTGCGAAGCCGCTTTATTGTCGCGAGCTTTTTTCTGCGCCTCAACGGTCTCTTTGTCCGGAATGTTGAAGCCAAGGTCCTGGGCCGAAGCCTGGACCGTGGTCATCGACATAACCGAAACAAAAGCCAGGGCACTAACAAATGTTTTCGATAAATATTTCATTTCTTAGTTCCCATCCATTGTAAAGTCGAGCTGGACGGTCATACCTTCCTGACGAACAGGTTTGCCGTCAATGATTTTCGGCTTGTACTTCCAGCGCAACAATGCGCGACGAGCTTCACGGTCAAATACTCGACGAGGTTCAGAGTCAATGACTTCAACGTCAGTCACACCACCTTGTTGATCGATAGTGAACCGTAGTTGAACCCAACCTTCCGTACCATTACGAGCCGCTTGAGGTGGGTAGCGTGGTTCGATACGAACGATAGGCGTTGCATCACCATCGCTGCTCAGACCTCCGCCAGGACCGGAAAGACCGGTGTCAGCTCCACCGACATCCACATCAAAGCCCATGTTCATGTTTAGGCTTGAGTCTGAGGTATCAGGCTCAGACTGTGGTGTTTCTGGCGGCTGCTCTGGTGGCGGCGGTGGCGGCGGCGGAGTACGCCGACGCTCTTGTACGTCAGACTCAGGTGGCGACGTTACGATGTCAATGACCGGTGTTGGGGGCGGAGCTTCATTACTTTTCGCCCCCCCACCGATTAAGTAAGCCATAAAAGCAAACAAAGCAAACGTAACGGCCGCACCTAGTAGTAAAGATACTAAAAAGCGCACCATATTAGTTAGTCTCCGCTGCTATGGATATCTTATCGATACCCGCTTCCTTAATTTGGTCCATGACTTCAACGACGCGACCATGTTCAGCTTCTTTATCTGCCTGAATAACCACTAAGTCGGTAGGTTGCTCTGCTAGCATACGTTCTAAGTTTGCAGCAACGCGTTTAACGTCGACTTGGCGTTTATCCATCCAGATTTCACCAGTATCACGAATTGCGATAAAGATGTTAGCTGAAGGCTCCTTGTTCGCCTGATTAGCTTCAGGTTTATTAACCTGAATACCAGCTTCTTTAACGAATGAAGTCGTTACGATAAAGAAGATCAACATGATGAAGACGATGTCGAGCATCGGCGTCATATCGATAGACGCATCTTCTTCTTCTCGATTACGATTACGTGCCATAGTTTTACTCTCTTAGTGATGTGGCAAACTGTCAACCAGGCCTTCTTTCGCGCGACGAACCTTACTTTCAAGTCGAGTTGCGAAAAACATGCCGGATAAAGCTGCAACCATACCCGCCATCGTTGGGATAGTTGCCATCGAAATACCCGATGCCATTAGACGAGGATTACCCGTCCCTTGCACTGCCATGATTTCGAAAACCGTAATCATACCGGTTACAGTCCCCAACAGTCCGACTAACGGACACAAGGCAACACAAGTTTTAATTAACAGAATACGAGCATTCAGTTTATCGTTCGCTTCGGAAATCCATGCTTCACGGATTCTATGGGCGTACCATGAGGTGGTGTCCTTACGGGCATCCCACTTCGCAATAATTTCGTTGCGAAGCTTAGGGAATGCGCCGGTAAGGTACCAATAACGCTCAATCATCAGTACCCACATTAGAAAGAGCACCCCCATGACGATGAACAATACATCGCCACCGGTAGCCAGAAAATCCCTGATAGATTCCCAAAGTTCCATCAGGTAAAGCATGGGTTACTCCTTCTCCGAGTGCGCAGCTACGATTCCCGCTGCCTGTTCGTCCAGAATGTGAACGATAGACTTAGCGCGAGATGCCACAATACTGTGAGCCAAAATCAATGGAATAGCCGCGATAAGACCCATAGCTGTTGTTACCAACGCCATTGAGATATCGCCTGCCATGATCTTCGGATCACCGGTACCGAACAGTGTGATTGACTGGAACGTACCAATCATACCAACAACTGTACCTAATAGACCAAGCAATGGTGCGATAGCTGCGAAGATCTTGATGACGTTTATGCCACTGTCGATTTTCGGAGTTTCGCGCAAAATAGCTTCGTCCAGTTTTAGTTCTAAGTTTTCAGGATCGGCATTCTTGTTCTCTTGATACACTTTCAGGATACGCCCTAAAGCGTTGCTGTCTTTCGGGCTGCCAGGATTTTTCAACTGCGAACGGATTTTGCCAGCAGCGCCTGTCAGCGTAATCAGCTTGAACAGAGAAATTAATAGACCGATGATTAATACAGCGGTAATAACATAACCCACTGTACCACCTTGGTGATAACGCTCAATTAAAGTTTTCTTCTGAGTTAACAGACCAAGAATCTGACCTTTAGATGGGTCAAGGAAAACACCTTCGTAACCACTTTCAGTGTTCACAAAGTCTTGCGCTTGTCCTGTAGCACCACCTTCTGGTTGACGACCTAACGGCTGAACTTGTTCAGTCGTGTCGTTATAAACCAGATATTGGTCACCAGAAAGAAGGTTGAAAGTACCTAAACGAACCACTTCGCGCGTTTCAGTACCGCCATCAAGCAAAGTTACGTCAGTTTCAAACTTAACCACTTTACCTGACTGAACCATTTCTGTAAGAAGTGCTTGCCAAAGCTCTTCTAACTCTTCCAGAGTTGGAAGCTCTTTTGCTTCAGATAAGCTTTCCAGAACGTCTTCACGACCTGGGTACTGAGCACTGATAATTGAAGTTGCAATACGACCGATAGTTTCGGTTGCCGCACCACGAACAACACCGAACATTTCGCCCAGAGTACCTTTTGCGTTCTCAAGCTCTTGTTCTTTGTTCGCTAGGTTAACTTCGTTTTCAGAAAATTCATTCTGCAAACGTTTACCACGTGCTTTCTCGTCTTGTAACTGCTGCTTAGCACGGTTTAGCATTGCTTGCTTGTCAGCACGCGCTGCTGTGAACTCGCGCTCACGCTCAGCATTTAATTCACGAGAAGAAACACGGTTTTTCTCAACTAGCTGTAACAGCTCGTCAAGGTTCTTAGCTTCAGATGTATCCTGAGCTTGTGCAGCGAGAGTCGTACCGGCAGAAAGGGTGACTGCTGCTGCAATCATTAACGATTTTACTAATTTATTCATTCTGCACTCTCCGCTGCGAATACTGGAAGTTTCACCAGATCGTAAGCTGTTTGCTTACGTGACATACGAATCGCTTGGGTCAGAGGACGGATAAACTCGTCTTCCAAAGCAGTCCACTCATCAGTTTCGTTGTTGTAAATCCAAGCGTTTCTCAAATCGAGAGACTGTGCCAGGAATGCAACACGACCCATGTGGAAAAAGTCTACAGCTACTTCTTTACCGTCTACTTCCAAGTTGCCTTGGTAAGAAATCAAGCCTGAACCGTAGTCCATTTCTGTCTGGTACGCTTCAATGATTTGACGGAATTGCTCAGACGTTGAAACGTTTGCGCTGTCCATAATGTCGCGCAGACGCTCAACACGCTCCATACGCTTCTCGCGGTGAATTGGAATATCCAACTTCACAAATTGCTCTAACGCATCGATCATTTCGTACATAAGAGGAACAACGCCCTGCTTAGTACGTTCGATGCCATCAATTTGCTTCTGCAAAGAGGCTAACGTTGCTTCCTGGTCATTAACCAAGCGCTGAACGTGGTCGTTGTAAACTTTCAAGTTCTCGTACTCAGCGACAACTGAGCGATACTCGATAAGAAGATCCTGGCTTTGCTCAAACAGAGAGTTCACTTTCTCTTGAGATTGAGCGTCCGCTTCAAGAATCTTTTTCTCTTCGTTTTGTAGCTTAGCTACATCGACTTGCTGTGCAGCGGCAACGCCGGTGCCAGCAAACGCCATCACACCCATCAGGGTTGCAGCGAGTTTGGTTCTTTTGATTACTTTGGTCATAGTTCCCAACCAATTTGACTTAACTTCCGCTTCAACGCCTAAGGCGCGAAACACCAGTTGTTTGAATGACGAAAAGATCTCGTTCTACGGTTTATAGTATTGTCGACAAAAGCGACAATAACCAAGAATATTCCCACGATGACTATACGCTGTCAACCAAGTCAACCTGAGTTAACCGCGCTATAGCTATCGCTTCAATTCTATACTGTAGAACACGGATCTGGACTCGTACAATCTCCAGATTTTATGACAACGTCCTGTCGTCAAACCATTTCATAGCCTCACATTCAGCAGAAACTACCTATTCTTGGCTACTACTCCTGTTTTGAATAGTATCACTTTTTGATCCACGAACAACACTAGCTTATAAATTTCAACGTTTTTTATACAAGTAATTTTTTAGGCTATATGTAATGACTTAAGCTATTTTTCTGATTCTCCCGTGTCATAAGGAATAAATTCTTTTATTATGGAACTATGAGACCGATAAATGACTTAACTTCAATTCAACATATTGAGCGCTTACTCAATGAGTTTACCGAGCAAGCCCAACATATTGATGAGCAAAATAGGCGCCAATCAAAAAAAGTGACTGAACAATGGTTCAGCCTTTCACTATTTCATACCCGCTCATCCATAGCCCGGGACTATGTCGAAGAAACAAAGCGTTTGTTAGCACAACTTTTGGCCGCTAAAAGAGAAGAGTCTCAACGCTTTTTGGCAGAAAAACTCAGCGCACAAATAGAAGCCTTAGCAACAGCGCTACGTTCAGGAAAGCTACCCGAGCAGGCTGAGGAGCAACGGGAGATTAGAGCCAGCCATTACCAGCAGCTTCACGAGAAGTTAGTCACTTACCGGGACTACGAGCGCCGTTTAACGGAAAACCTCTCTCAGGCACAAAGCACAGGTTCACAAGAAGCCGTTCAAATCGCTCAAAAGCGCTTGAACCGCTGTCAAATGGCTATTGTTCAATTAGAGCGACAAATTCAGCACCATGACGAAGGTTAATATCCCTTTCATCTATTCGCCGATATACAGTCAGCTTGAACTACCGGAGCGACACCGTTACCCAATCGAGAAATACCGTTTACTACACGACTGGGCCGTTCGTCGCGGCGCTCAGAAAGACCAGTGGCAAAGGCCTGTCACGCTGACATGGGAACAAGTCGCACAAACGCACTGCTCTTCCTATATAGAAAAATTAAAAACCAACAACTTTGAAAAAGCCGAATGGCGCAGAATAGGGTTTCCCTGGTCAGAACAGTTACTGACTCGGTCATTAACGTCTGCCGGAGGTACCGTACGGGCGCTACAAATGGCGTTAAGTTCATCCATTGCTATCCACTTTTCAGGTGGGTACCACCACGCTCACCATGACTGGGGAAGTGGCTTCTGTTTAATCAACGACTTGGCAATTGCCTGTCACCAGTTACTTTTACAGTATCCTCATTTAAAAATAGCGGTGTTAGACACAGATGTGCATCAGGGCGACGGCACAGCCACCCTCTTTCAAAATGACTCACGGGTATTTACGTGCTCAATTCATGGCGAGAAGAACTTTCCATTCTCAAAATCATTATCGGATTTGGATGTTCCGTTACCCAAGGGAACGGCTGATAAAAGTTACCTTCAAGCCTTGCAACATGCACTTAGTTTCATTGCGAAGAACGTAAAGCCTGATGTCATCCTTTACGATGCAGGCGTGGATATCTACACAAAAGATGAGCTGGGTCACTTTCACATTAGTTTAAACGGCCTGTTTCAGCGTGACATGACGGTACTTTCATTTTGTCGACAAAATGACATTCCTGTAGCAGCTGTCATTGGTGGTGGTTATCAGAGAAATTTAGAACGCTTAGTTCGTGGACACGCTCAATTACTCAGAGCCGCGTATTATGTCTATACTGAAAATAATTTCGAGTTAAGAAGCGTAGTAAGGAGTTCAGAAGATGAAGTTTGATGATGATATTCACAATTATTATGAACGTTTAGTTGTCGATCGCATTGAAGAGTTGGAGCTCGATAAACAGTATGAGCAAGAATTCCTGGCTGATTTATGCTGCCTGGTCTTGAATCAACTGCCGCCCCGTTATATTCGACATGAAGTGGACATGGCGTTTTTCCTTCCACCGTCAAAAAGACTTGATATGGAAATGCAGGTTCACAAGGCAATTACAGAAGCCCTGGAGTTTTTGAAAAATAGAAAGAGAGACGAAAACGATTAACGCTAGGAAGTTGGGTGGCGACTCTACCAGCCACACCCCGGCACACACATCCCCAACTACGGCTGCTCCCTTCCGGGCCTGACCGGGTTCGCTGGTTAGTGTTGCGGGGGGACCCGCAGAGTCACCATTGATGCTTTATTCAAAGCAGGCGCATTATGACGCACTTGCCTTAGGGACACAACCCGACAAGTACCTTTCGCTTACTTTTTCTGCAGTTTACGGGCAATGGCCTGTTTTGCCTCAGGAGAGCTTAACGCTTTGGCGAAATATTCAGCTTCACGGCTTATGCGTGCAGCGGTTGATTCAACCGGGTGCTTGAGTAACTTCTTCGACACCCGCAAAGACTGGCCAGATTGAGCTCTTAATTTATTGAGTACTTCCTCAACCTTACCCGCCAGCTGCTCTACTGAAACAACATGGTTCACGAACCCCAAATCTAAAGCTGTTTGCGCATCAAAGTTGTCTCCCAATAACAACAACTCAGCAGCTTTTTGATAACCACAAATTTGCGGCAGCAATAAGCTTGAGCCGGCTTCAGGTAAAAGACCTAACTGCACGAATGGCAACGCATAAACAGCCTCATTGCTACTAATAACAATGTCACAGTGCAATAGCAGTGTCGTTCCTATACCAATCGCTAAGCCATTAACGGCTGCAACGACCGGCACTTCCACTTTATTCAGGGTATGCAGAAAACGAAATGGTGGTGCTGATTCATCCAGGTTTTCAATTGCCAGAAAGTCGTTTAAATCATTACCGGCTGAAAAACTGTCACCTTCGCTTTCAAAAACAACGGCATTAATCGAAGTATCATCATTGGCTTGCTTCAACGCTTTTTCACATAAGGTATACATGTCTTGAGTAAAAGCGTTTTTCTTTTCCGGACGGTTCAGGCGAATTCTAACAACGCCATTATCCTTAGTTATTATTACCGGTTGTTCAGACATCAAACCTATCCTTTTATTGTTCTCGCTTTTTCCAGGCTTTGGCCGTTGCTTCATGCATGGGTACAATAATATCCAATGCACTTTTATCACCCGCAGGCAGTTCCATTTGGTTTGGCTTTTTAGGGGTTACTCGATCACCCCATTTAATCAGCCCTGCCCCACAAGTCAAGCCGCCGCCGAATACCGCTGACATAATGCTATCACCAGGCTTAATAATGCCGTTATCGGCCGCTTCAGCAAAAGCGATAGGAAGTGTTGCGGAAGAGGTATTGCCGTACTTCTGAATATTGATAACAGTTTTCTCACTCGGCACTTTACACATTTTGCCCAGGAAGTCGATTAAGCGTTTATTCGCCTGATGCGGAATAAGTGCATCGATATCTTCCGTTGTCATGCCGGTTTGTTCAAAAACGTTCTCCACAGCGGCACTCATACCTTTAACCGCTCGCTTGAAAATTTCCTGACCAACAAAGTCAAACTGCATAATGCCGTCGAAGTTAAAGCGGTCGAAATTAAGACCAAAATCAAGGCTCAGCACATCACGAGCGTCAGCATCACAACTTACGTGACTCGCCAACAGTCCAACCTCATTGTCCGAGGCTTCCAGCACCATAGCACCGGCTCCATCACCGAAAAGAACCGCACTTTCTCGCTTCGTCCAGTCTAGAATTCGTGTTAGACACTCTGCGCCTATCAGTAAGACTTTGCTGTGCGCACCCGTTTTTATCGACTGGGTCGCGAAATGCATGGCATATAAAAAGCTACTACAAGCCGCGTTAAGGTCAAAAGCAGCAGCATTTTTAGCGCCAATACGCTGCTGCACAGCAGACGCCACATTCGGAATAATTTCATCTGCAGTACAGGTGCCGACAATAATCAAATCAATTTCATTCGGATCTAAGTCCGCCGCAGCCAATGCATTGCGTGCAGCGACCGTGGCCAATTCCGAAGTGCCCACGTGACTCACGCGTCGCTCCGAGATACCCGTTCTCGAAACAATCCATTCGTCAGAGGTTTCCAGGAAAGTGGCAAGATCATCGTTTGTCATAATGGCCGGCGGAAGGCATTTTCCCCAACCCGTGATTTCTGCATATTTTGTCACGGCAAAACCTTTTACTTCTGTCAGTAAATGCTGTCTGCGTGCTAAGCTACGTCGAGACGGCAGTATTTGCTCGTATCATAGCACGAATATTTGTCAGGTGAATGTATCTGAGGAAAAAGGATAACGGTTATGCTTCGTTTTATTCTGATACTTATTTTAACTCCATTAGTAGCGGCCTGCTCAAGCCAACCAGACCCGCTTATTATCAGCACCACGCCAGTCAATGACACTTTTTCGATAAAAGTGAACCAGCTTGAAGTCGTCGATACGCGAACATACTCGTATCTATATCGACACAAAAAGGACGACGACAAAGCGACATTTGCACCGCCCCAACAACCGCTGACCAAAATCGTCCAGGATGCACTGACTCCATTAACCGACAGTGCGCCGAGCGGGCAAGGGTTAAAATGGTATGTATCCATAGAAAAAGCGTTAATTGATGCAAAAACCAGTGCGTTGAAATACGAATTAGAACATCATGTCCGCATACGAGTGGAAGCGGTTAGAGATAACCGCCGTTACAGCAACTTTTATACAGGCAAAGCGCAATCTAGCGGTGCTTTGAAACCAGCTCAGGCAACTATTGAACGTCAGTTTCGTAGCCTGTTGAATAATGTATTGAATGATATAGCTAACGACCCTAAACTCCGCTTAAGTGAGAGAGAGGTTTACTGATGAAGTTTTGGATTTTATTAACAAGCTTACTGGCCATTTCATTTGTCGCTCCGGCCAGTTCGGAAATACAGCCAGATAACCCGTTCCCGCGAGTAAAAATGGTCACGTCGATGGGAAATATTACCGTCGAATTGAATCGTGAAGCAGCGCCGTTAACCATTAAAAACTTTTTTCGCTATGTAAAGAAAGCACAATACAATGAGACGGTTTTTCACCGCCTCGTTCCCGACTTTGTAATTCAAGGTGGTGGCTACGATAAAGACTTTCAGGAAAAGCCCACGTTTGAGAAAGTCGTCAATGAATCAGGCAATGGTCTATTAAATGAATACGGTACTATTGCAATGGCTCGCGAGCGAGGCCCACACACTGCGACCCGCCAGTTCTTCTTTAACCTCAACGACAACACATCTCTGAACCCTGAGAAAGGCGACTGGGGCTACACTGTCTTTGGACGTATTGTTGAAGGCTTAGATGTACTGGAAAAAATGGCAAAGCTCGAGTCAAAACCCTTTGATGATGCAACTGGTTGGCGAGATGTTCCTGAAAATCCGCCGGTCCTGAAGCGAATTGAGATAGTGCCACAAAGTTAATGGAAAAGCGTATCCCCTTTTGGCAGGACATGGACGTCTATAAGCAGTCGCGTGTCTGGGTTATTTTCATACTCGGTATTGCCAGTGGCTTTCCATGGGTCATGATTGGTTCAGCGCTATCAGCCTGGCTGCAGGAGGAAGGCTTAACGCGTTCCGTAATTGGTTATTTCGGCGCCGTTTTCGGAGCCTACTCCATTAACTTCCTGTGGTCACCACTTATTGACAACGTAAAGCTTCCTGTACTCACCAAATGGTTGGGACAGCGACGTAGTTGGATATTCTTATGTCAAATAGCCATTGCTGTTGGATGCTTTTCGTTAGCAAGCCTCAATATAACCGATAACCTGCACATAGCAGGCTTAACAGCATTAGCCATTGCTATTAGCTCGGCCACGCAAGATATTGCTATTGATGCTTACCGCATCGAATCGTTTTCTGAAACCGAGGGTCGCTTACAGAGCGCTGGTGCTGCCATGGCTACCGCCGGTTGGTGGACGGGTTACAGTGGCCTGGGTGCCTTGCCCTTTTTTATTGTTGACGGCGTTAGCTGGAGTTGGCAACACGCCTATTTCGGGCTTGGTTGCATCATGCTATTTTTGGCCGCGGTTGTACTGCTTGTTCGCCGCACGACTTATACCGCCGTTTCAGAGACAGCCGAACCTGTATCGAATTGGTTCAGCTTTTTCAAAGAGCGCATAAAGCACACCGTTGTTTCACCTATTGCTGAGTTTTTCACGCGAAACGGCATAAAACTCGCGTTGTCACTTTTAGCATTTATTTTCTTGTTCAAAATTGGTGAAGCCTTTTTAGGCCGCATGTCTATTGTGTTCTATAAAGAAATTGGCTTTACCAACACAGAAATTGGCACCTATTCCAAGCTTGTAACCTGGTGGGTTACTATTGTCTTTGCAGTGTTAGGTAGTGTCGTAAACCTAAGACTAGGCATTGTGAAAGGACTGATTATTGGCGGCTTAGCCATGTCCGCTTCAAACCTAATGTTTTCCTGGATTGCGCTTGTCGGCCCCGACACCAATTTGTTCTTAAGTGCCGTTCTTATTGATGGCTTTACCAGTGCCTGGTCCACTGTGGCTTTTGTTGCGTTCATTAGCTTGCTTTGCAACCGAACATTCACGGCAACACAGTATGCACTCATGGCGTCACTAGGGACTCTGGGAAAAACTGTGTTGGCGTCGTACAGCGGTGTGTTAGTCGATACAATGAATGGTAACTGGGCGCTATTTTTCGTTTTAACGGCGATAATGGTTATTCCCAGCCTTTGTTTCCTTTGGTTTATTCGTAAACCGCTGAAAAAGCTTGAGGAAGCAAGAGATGCAAACTGACTACCATTGGTATGTATTAGGTCCTGGTGCTATTAGTGGACTCATCGCCTGCCACTTGCTTGAAGCTAAGCAGCAATGCTCGGTTTTAACTCGAAAAACAGAATCTGAACACGGCCAATTAACTCTGAAAGAAGGTGCAATCAGCAGCACTTATACATTACCTTTTTTGCCGACACAGGAATGTCAGTTGGTCAAAGATTCGGTGTTTATTGTTGCTGTAAAAGCCTTTGATGTCGTAAATGCTTTGGAAAGTATCACTGCAATTCCCGGCTTTGACAAAGACATGCCAATAATTCTGAGTCACAATGGTATGCTTGAGCTGCCTAACTCACTAACCTCATTGAATATTTATCACCTAGTGACCACCCATGGTGCGGTGAAGTTTGCTCAAGAGCCAACACATATTGTCATTGAGCACCGTGGGAAAGGTCGAAGCTGGCTTCAAAGGAAAGAAAATAAGGCAGACTTCGAGGCGATTTTAGCAAAGAGTTTTAAGCCCATTCTTTTTGAAAGCGATATTCAGACCCGCCGTTGGTCAAAGCTTTTAATTAATTGCGTAATAAACCCGTTAACCGCCATTCATCAGTGTAACAATGGCGCGCTGCTTAAGGCTGAATGGCAGGAAGTTATTCAATCGTTGGTCAACGAAGCGGTCTGTGTTGCTCGCGTCGAACAGGTCAGTTTAGATGCCAAGAGTGTTTACGAGGAAATACTAAGAGTCGCTGGTGAAACCCGAAATAATGAGTCATCAATGAGACAAGATATACGTCATAATCGCCGTACTGAAATTAACTACCTAACGGGTTACATTATCAAAAAAGCAAAAAAAGCCGGCTTACAAGTGCCGGCTCACGAAAAGCTCATGAAAGACTTTGTCAGTCTTTATCCTCAATAAAATCGACCACCTCTAAGCCAAAGCCGGACAGCGCAGAGTAACGCTTCGGTGAGCTCATCAGGCGCATTTTATGAATATTTAAATCCGCCAATATTTGTGAGCCTAAGCCCACATTACGTGACGCATTTGAAGCCGACGCCGTTGGCTTATGTTCACCGTGATCTTGCGCCTCAAACTCTTTTACCTGAGCAATAATATCTTCTGGCGTTTGCTGGCGGCCAATAATCACTAAAACACCGTCATTCTCGGCAATGTAAGACATTGCTTTCTGAATTGGCCAACTGCGCTTGGCGGCTCTGTCCGTTAAGAACGTATCATGGAAAGTATCCTGTAAATGCACACGCACATTCGTCACTTTGTCTTCCGCTATGTCACCATGCACAAGTGCCTGATGCACTTGTTTATCGATTGTGTCCTGATAAGTGACCAGATGAAATTCACCAAAGGCTGTCGGTAATGAGCACTCAGCAACACGTTTAATCGTTTTTTCCTGAGTCGAGCGGTACTCGATTAAGTCCGCGATTGTGCCAACTTTTATATCATGCTGTTTCGCAAAAGCTTCCAAGTCTGGGCGGCGTGCCATAGTACCGTCTTCATTCAGCACTTCCACAATAACAGAAGCAGGCTCAAACCCTGCTAAGCGTGCCAAGTCGCAGCCCGCTTCGGTATGCCCGGCGCGATTTAATACACCGCCCGATTTTGCTTTTAATGGGAATATGTGTCCCGGCATAACTAAGTCTTCAGGCTTAGCATCCTTTTTCACAGCATCTAGCACAGTCTTCGCGCGGTCGGCTGCCGAAATCCCTGTTGTAACGCCCTCTGCCGCTTCAATAGAAACGGTGAAATTGGTTGCATAAGGCGCGTTATTTTTGTCCACCATCAGCGGTAAGTTCAGCTGCTGACAACGCTCTTCAGTTAAGGTTAAGCAAATAAGTCCACGGCCGTATCGGGCCATAAAGTTGATGGCTTCTGGTGTCGCACATTCAGCGGCAATAATGAGATCGCCTTCGTTCTCGCGATCTTCATCGTCCATCAGAATCACCATTTTGCCCTGACGGATGTCTTCAATAATTTCTTCTGTGCTATGCAATGACATAACGCTTAACCTTATCCTTTTATGAGTTGCGGTACCGCGATAACCCGCTGGTCATCACCCACCTGACGGCGGTCCGTTACCTTAAAACGTACCGCTTTATCCAAACTTTTTGGTTCTTCAATATCAAATAGCGAACGTGCCGCATCACCCAATAACTGCCCCGAAGAGTACATCATAAGGCGATCGCAATAACCGTTTTCTATCAGCGCAGCGGCCAACGAAGCACCACACTCAGTCCAAACTTGGTTCACTTCCCGTTTAGCCAGCTCAGCCATCAAAGCGCTCAGCTCAACTTTTCCGCTGTCTGCTTCATCAATTATAACCTCGTGGCAATGGGCATGGCGGCTCGGTTTTCCCGGCTCGCATCTGACTAACCATACCGGTGCGGATGACTCAAAGATTTTAGCGTCATCAGTCACTCGGTTTTGGCTGTCGATAATAATACGTATGGGCTGTTTTAACGGTTCAGGCAGGGCCCGTGTTTTCGGCCACTGGCTTTCGCGAACGGTCAGCATAGGATTGTCTTTCAAAACAGTATCGGCACCAGTAAGAATAGCGTCTGACTGCGCCCGCCAATACTGTACATCAGACCGGGCATGAGGACCGGTTATCCACTGGCTTCGGCCATCGGACAGCGCTGTTTTCCCATCCAGTGACGACGCCATTTTAACGGTCACAAACGGACGTTGATGCCGCATTCTCGACAAGAAACCTGGATTCAGCTGTTCTGCTGACTTTTCCAAAACGCCCACCAAAACGTCAATATCCGCTTCATGCAAGCGCTTGATACCGTTACCGCTGACTCGTGGGTTAGGATCGTGCATGGCAACAACAACCCGGGCAACGCCCGCATCAACCAGTGCATCTGCACAGGGCGGAGTGCGCCCCATATGGCTGCAGGGCTCTAAAGTCACATAGGCGGTTGCACCTTGCGCTTCGGCACCTGCTTGCTTTAAGGCATGAATTTCCGCATGAGGTTCGCCTGCCTGCTGATGCCAGCCTTCACCAATAATTGTATTGTTCTTACTGATCACGCAACCAACCGCAGGGTTCGGACGTGTTGTCATGATACCGCGGCGCGCGAGTTCTATCGCACGGTGCATCATTTCATGATCAATTTTTAACTGTGACGGCTTAATCATTCAGACGAGCGATTTCTTCGCCAAACTCTCGAATATCTTCGAACGAACGGTAAACAGACGCAAACCTGACGTAGGCCACTTTATCGATTTGCTTAAGGTTTTCCATAACTAACCCACCAATGAAGTTGCTGGTAATTTCGCGCTCGCCGGTCGCTCTGATACTCGATTTAATTTTATTGATAGCCTGTTCCATAAGCTCCAGACTGACTGGGCGCTTTTCGAGTGCTCTTAACAGGCCATTGCGGAGCTTATCTTCATTGAACGGTTCTCTCGAGCCATCGGTTTTAATAACCCGCGGCATAATGAGCTCAGCCGTTTCAAAGGTCGTAAAGCGCTCCTTGCAATGATTACACTCACGCCGGCGACGCACCGAGGCGCCATCCGCAACTAAGCGCGAATCAATAACCTTGGTGTCTTGTGTGCCACAAAATGGACAATGCATTGCCTGACTCCTTTAAGTGCGCTTTACGACTCGTTTAACGACAGTGCGTAATTATCCGTATACCGGAAAGTTAGCGCACAACGCTTTTACTTGTTCACGCACTTCTGCAATTTTGCTTTCGTTAGAAATATCGTCCAAAACATCGCAAATCCAGTTGGCTACCTGCTCAGCTTCGGCTTCTTTAAAGCCACGACGGGTAATTGCAGGTGTACCTAAACGCAAACCAGATGTCACAAAAGGTGAACGTGGATCATTCGGAACCGCATTCTTATTAACCGTAATAAATGCATCGCCTAAAGCCGCATCGGCGTCTTTACCCGTAATGTCTTTGTCAATTAGGTCAACCAGGAATAAATGGTTCTGCGTGCCGTTAGAAACAATCTTATAGCCACGAGACTGCATTGCTTTGACCATTACGTTCGCATTTTTTAACACTTGTTGTTGGTACGCTTTAAATTCAGGCTGTAAGGCTTCCTGGAATGCGACCGCTTTACCAGCAATAACATGACATAAAGGGCCACCCTGGTTACCCGGGAATACGGCACTGTTCAGCTTCTTGTGCAGTTTCTCATCGTCACTACCTGAAATGATCAAGCCACCACGCGGACCCGCAAGAGTTTTGTGCGTGGTCGTTGTAACAACATGCGCATAAGGCACTGGGTTTGGATATTCACCCGCAGCAATTAAGCCCGCTACATGCGCCATATCGACCATTAAATAAGCGTCTACTTTATCGGCAATTTCACGGAATTTTTTCCAGTCAACAATACCAGAGTATGCTGAGAAACCAGCAACAATCACTTTCGGCTTATGTTCTTGCGCCAGCTTTTCAACTTCGGCGTAGTCTATTTCGCCAGTGCTTTCATCCAGACCGTAAGACACTGCGTTGTACAATTTACCAGAGAAGTTAACACCAGAGCCGTGAGTTAAGTGGCCACCGTGAGCCAGGCTCATGCCTAAGAAAGTATCGCCCGCTTCCATTAATGCCATAAAAGCCGCAGTGTTTGCTTGTGAACCAGAATGCGGTTGCACGTTTGCGTATTTTGCACCGAATAACTCTTTTGCACGCTCAATAGCCAAGTCTTCGACTTTATCGACAAACTCACAGCCACCATAATAACGCTTGTGCGGATAGCCTTCTGCGTACTTATTTGTCAGCTGAGACCCTTGCGCTTGCATGACTCGCGGACTGGTGTAGTTTTCAGATGCTATCAGTTCAATGTGTTGTTCCTGACGCTCAACTTCGCCTTGCATCGCTTGCCATAAGTCCGCATCAAAGTCGGCAATGTTCATCTCAGATTTCAGCATTACAGCTCTCCAAATCGTTAAATGGTCTTAATTTGTCGGGTATTTTACCTTAAAACACAAATGAGTGCCTAGTTCAGCGCAACAAAGTTTGGGGATGTTCGTAAATAACAGTAAACTATGCAGTAACTTTTTTGTTGATAGGAAGGATTTTACGTCGCTATGGCGCAATATATCTATTCAATGTCTCAGGTGAGCAAAGTTGTTCCGCCTAAGAAGACCATATTAAAAGACATTTCTTTGTCATTTTTCCCGGGTGCCAAAATTGGCGTTTTAGGTTTAAACGGCGCCGGTAAGTCAACCTTACTTCGTATTATGGCCGGGGTTGATAAAGAGTATGAAGGTGAAGCTCGCGCTTTATCGGGAACTCAAATTGGCTACCTGCCTCAGGAGCCAGAGCTGGACGAAAATAAAACGGTGAAAGAAACCGTTGAAGAAGCGGTGGCGGACGTTAAAGAGGCCTTCGCTAAGCTCGATGAAATTTACGCGGCTTACGCTGACGAAAATGCTGACTTTGACGCACTCTCAAAAGAGCAAGGCGAACTAGAAGCTTTACTACAGGCAAAAGATGGTCACAACATCGACAATATTCTGGAGCGTGCAGCCGATGCACTGCGCTTACCTGAGTGGGATGCCAAAATAGGCAACTTGTCAGGTGGTGAACGCCGTCGTGTGGCTATCTGCCGCTTACTGTTATCGAAGCCCGATATGCTCCTTCTCGACGAACCGACAAACCATTTAGACGCTGAATCTGTTGCTTGGTTAGAACGCTTCCTGCACGATTACACGGGTACCGTCGTTGCCATTACCCACGATCGTTATTTCCTTGATAACGTTGCTGGTTGGATCCTTGAACTTGACCGGGGCTATGGTATTCCGTGGGAAGGTAACTACTCCTCTTGGCTGGAACAGAAAGAGAAACGTCTGGAGCAGGAAGAGCGTTCAGAAAAAGCTCGTCAGCGCACCATTAAACAAGAGCTTGAGTGGGTACGTACTAATCCGAAAGGCCGTCAGGCGAAAAGCAAAGCGCGTCTTAACCGCTTTGAAGAGCTGCAAAGTGGTGACTATCAGAAGCGCAACGAGACCAACGAGTTGTTTATTCCGCCAGGTCCTCGTTTGGGTGACAAAGTCATTGAAGTTAATGGTATTAGCAAAGCTTACGAGAAGCGCCAGCTTATCGATAACCTAAGCTTCAATGTTCCTAAAGGTGCCATTGTCGGTATTATTGGTCCTAACGGTGCGGGTAAATCCACCTTATTCCGCATGATCAGCGGCGAAGAAAAGCCGGACAGCGGCTCTATCGAATTAGGTGAAACCGTGCAACTGGCCAGTGTTGATCAGTTCCGTGACAGCATGGACGACAGCAAGACTGTTTTTGAAGAAATTACCGACGGTAATGACATTCTTAAAATTGGTAACTTCGAGGTTAATGGTCGCGCCTATGTTGGCCGCTTTAACTTCCGTGGTACCGACCAGCAAAAACGTATTGGCGAATTGTCTGGTGGTGAACGTAACCGGGTGCATTTAGCGAAGCTGTTAAAAGCCGGCGGCAACGTACTGTTGCTCGATGAGCCAACCAACGACTTAGACGTTGAAACCTTGCGCGCACTTGAGGAAGCCATTCTGGAATTCCCGGGATCCGTCATGGTTATCTCGCACGACCGTTGGTTCCTTGACCGTATCGCTACCCATATTCTGGATTACCGTGATGAAGGCGAAGTGGTCTTCTACGAAGGTAACTACAGCGACTACGAAGCTTACATGAAAGAAAAATTCGGTGAGCAGGCAATGGAGCCACACCGTATTAAGTATAAGCCTATCGGCTAACAGCCTTTATAAGGGGCGAGGCTGCCAGGCCACGCCCCTTTTATTGCAAATCCAGTCTGCATGCACCCCAAAGGTCTCCGCCAGGTTGGCTTTTGTCAGCACTTCAAATGGTTGTCCGTGACAAACCAATTCACCCTTATCCAGTAAAATCAATTCATCACAATACTCAGCCGCCTGCGGAATATCGTGAATAGCCATGATCACTAACCTTCCCTGCTCGCTTTGTTTTTTCAGCAATTGTAAAACATTGAGCTGGTGATAAATATCCAGCGCATTAGTCGGTTCGTCGCAGAGTAAAAGCTCTGGTTCAGCGACTAACGCCCGAGCAAGTAGCACCCTTTGTAGTTCACCACGCGACAAACGCTGAATAGAATGTCCGTTAAACTCCGACAGGTTAAGCGTTGCACACACGTTGTCGATACGCCGTTGCCGCTCTGAACGAGATATACGCCTTTTGAGCAGACCAATATCGATGATATCCGCCATCGTCATATCCCATTGGGGGATGTCATCTTGAGCCATGTATGACAGTGTATTGGCGCGCTCAGTGTCCTTCATAGCTGACAACAACTGCTGATTCCAGGAAAAACGTCCTGATGCTGTTTCAATGCTGGCTATGGCTTTAAGTAATGAGCTTTTACCGGCACCATTAGGGCCTATTAGGCCCACCAATTTACCGCTGTCGATAGAGAGTGTAATGTTATTTAAGCGCGGGCGAGTCACACCTTTAAGGCTGCCATTTTCTATTGTGAGCATTGTGTCTACCTCACCGCCTGCCGAGATTTCTGTCTAACCAGTAAAGCAATAAGTAAAGGAGCCCCAATAACTGCCGCAACCACACCTAATGGCAGTTCCCGACCAACACTAATAAGGCGCACAAAAATATCGATAGAGAGCACCAGTACAGCTCCAGCCAAGGCGCTCATCGACAGAACTTGTTTGGGGTGATTAAGCCCGACTAATCTCACCAGATGCGGTGCCAACAGCCCCACAAAACCAATAATTCCAACGCTGACTACGCTACTACCTGCCAGTAATGCAACGGCTATAAGTACTAAGTTACGCCTTGTCGGATAGCTATAACCCATGCTAACGACGGTTTCTTCGGAAAAGGTTAACGCCGTCAAAAAGCGAGACTGAGTTAACACCAATACTGCGCCGATTAAAGCAAAAGGCAGCATTAAATTCACATGTGACCAGCCCCGGTTTGCAAGGCTTCCAAGGGTCCACTGGCTCCATTCCTGAAACGCGAAAGGGTTGGGCGCCAGGTACAGCAGCAATGCCATAATAGCTCCTGCCAAAGAGGAAATAGCCACACCGGCTAAAATGACCCGGTTCACATCGGCATAATTTCCCGCCATTACCACCACGACAACGATAGCGGCTAAGCCGCCGGCCAATGCGATAAAGGGTAAAAGCCAGGAAAACGTTGGCAACAAACCAAAATAAAGCACAGCGACCGTCGTTAACGCTGCCCCGGATGAGACTCCAGTAAGTCCGGGCTCTGCGAGCGGGTTTCTGAGCAAAAGCTGCATGGCAGCGCCAGCCAGTCCAAGCACCGCACCATTGACTACTGCAAGAACCAGTCTTGGTAAACGAATATCAGCCAATATGGCCTGCTGATAAGCCGATAATGCATCGGTTCGCCACCAGTCCCATAGCGTTAAGCCACTACTGCCTTGCGACAAATGCCACGCGGAGAGAGCGATAATCACGAGAGTAAGCGCTAACACCCATTTGACGATACTAGTCAATGTTTTCTCTCCTATGGCCAAGCGCTTCGACATAAGCATTCGCATTCACTACGGGGCAAGACGATGTCTCGTGAGGAATAAACTGAACTTTGTTTTGTTCCGATATCCACTTTCGCACCACAGGGTGATGTCGCCAAATATTAGCCAGTGCGAAGTCTGCCGTCGCCGCATCTTCAGTGAATCCTTCCATAATGACAATGCCAGGTCGCCAGGTTATTAACTGCTCGAGATCGACCGATACTAAGTCATAACCGGCCGTTGCTGCCAAGTTTTTCCAGCCCATTTTTTTGAATAGCGTGTCGGTCCAGCTCCCCTGACCCCAACTGTATTGATTAGGCATAATCACTATTGCAGACTGGCTCCCGGCTTGCGCAATGAGAGAACGCTGTAATTCCGCTTTATGTTGCTCTACCTTTCTTGGATAACCCGTTTGGTTGGCCATAATACTCAACCACTGCTCATAAGCCTCCCAGTTTCTCGGTTGCGGCAGCACCACAACATCCACGTAACCTTTTAGCGCTTTAACCAGTCTGGGCTGATTAAACTCCGTTGCAAAAACTTTTGTCGGTTTTAGCGCCAGTATGCTCTCCAGCGTTCCATTATGTCTTGCCACACCCGTCAACTCGTTTGCGTCATGCAGGCGCGTGATACCAACAAGCTCCTGTCGTTCACTCCATCGTGCCAGAGCAATATCAATACATTGATTTAACGACACCCAGCGCGCACTTTCCTTTGCTTGAACAGGCGCTGTTAGTGCCAAAACTGTTAGTGCCCAAAAAAGTACAGCTATGGCTGTCAGTTTAAATGACATCGAGTGCCTGCTGCAGATTTTTAACACCAATAATTTCCATGCCTTCCGGTGCTGTTTTAGGTTTATTGGCAATAGGCACCACGGCTTTTTTGAAGCCATGCTTCGCGGCTTCATTTAATCGCTCCAGCCCATTTGGCACAGGACGAATTTCGCCGGCTAAACCAACTTCGCCGAAAGCAACTAACTCTCTCGGCAACGGGTCTCCTTTGAAACTCGACACAATGGCTAGCAACAAGGCTAAATCGGCTGAGGTTTCTGCCACTTTCACCCCACCAACCACATTAACGAAAACATCTTGATCGGACACTTGTAAGCCTCCATGACGATGCAAAACAGCAAGCAATAACGCCAAGCGAGTTGCTTCCAGGCCTACGGCAACCCGACGCGGGTTCGCCAGAGCGGAGTAATCGACCAACGCCTGTATTTCCACCAGTAAAGGTCGGGTGCCTTCCCAAACCACCATGACTACAGAGCCGTTGCCTTGTTCTTCAGCACGTTGCAGGAATATCGCCGACGGATTCGATACCTCTTTTAAACCACCGCCTGTCATGGCAAAAACCCCAAGCTCATTCACTGCGCCAAAACGGTTTTTCGTGCCGCGCAAGGTTCGATAACGAGAATCTGAAGAGCCATCTAAAATAACTGAACAGTCAATACAGTGCTCCAGTACTTTAGGGCCTGCCAGAGAGCCTTCTTTGGTCACGTGCCCGACCATAATAATGGCGACATTCTTTTGCTTTGCGTAACGCGTTAAGTAAGCTGCCGCTTCCCGCACCTGAGACACGCTGCCTGGCGCCGACTGAATGTCCGCCAAATGCATAACCTGTATTGAATCGATAACCATAATGGCAGGCTTTTCTTTGTCAGCCAGCTGGCAAATCGTTTCAACCGAGGTTTCCGACAGCATCCGTAATTTATCTGTCGGCAAGTTTAGGCGTTGCGCTCGCATAGCGACCTGTTGTAATGATTCTTCCCCCGTCACGTACAAAGCAGGCATTTTTTCGGCCAGCTGACAAAGCGTTTGCAGCAACAGTGTACTCTTACCAGCGCCGGGAGAACCTCCAATTAAAATAGCTGAGCCGGGCACGACACCACCACCCAGCACCCGATCGAACTCTTTAAAGCCTGAGCTAAAGCGTGGAACTTCCTGCAGGTCAACCTCGCTGAGCGTTTGCACTTTGCTTTCGGTCATACCGGCAAACCCCTGACGGGCAACGGCAGGTGAAGCCGACTTTGATGCCAGCCGAACTTCGGTTAAGGTATTCCATGCTTTACATTCTGTGCACTGTCCTAGCCAGCGCGGGAAGTCCGCGCCACAGTCGCTGCACACATATGCCATTTTTGCTTTTGCCATTAATCTGCTTCTCGTTTTAATATGAGGTAATATTCAAGAATAACGAATAAAAATGGATCTTGATGCCAAACTCTTATTTTGACCAATTAATTGAACAGTTGAAACCCGTTGTTTACGATTCCGATTTCGACACCATATTCCAGTCTCTGACTAAAGAGCTGGACGGGCCAACTCGTTTCAAACTAAAAATGGAGCTTAACCGACTCGCCGCTCCTTGTCGTCGAACGGTTGACTTACGGAATCAAGTCGATGACGCATGCTTTCCTTATGAGCATCAGGGTCGCAGGCATCAGCTCGACAGCGTTGCTATAGAAATTTTTGAGAAAGGCTTAGACACCTATAAAGGCGTCTTCACTCAGGACACGTTTGAGCAAATTCTTGATGCCGATAACCAACTCCGCCGGGCTCAGGAAGAAGAGCGCGCTTACGCACAAAGTCTCGCTTCTCAAAATGCCGAACCAGTGAGCGGCCAGTCACCTTTTAGAACAGAATCTAATGAGCCTTATTCCTACCTAGTGGAGACCTTTAACTTCGGTCGTTATCCATACCGCTCAGAAGAGCGCATGAATTTTACCATAGATGTACTTTTAACCGATGACGCAGAGCAGGAATTCAAAGGTATAACCGCCGATATATCCATTACCGGTATGCGCGTAAGGCTCGACGAATCAAGAGACATAACCGAACAAGACAAGGTTGAATTATCTTTTATTGGTTTAGCCAAAGAGTTTACCGTCGACCCGGGAATGCGCATTCCTTATATTGTTGTTGGCGTACAACACATTGATGGAAAACAGTACATTAATTTAAGCCGCGAATCAGAGTTTCGCTCCGACGAACTTGATAGCTTTTTCCAGCGTTTCATCAACGGCTACAAAAAACGCTACCGCGTTAATATTGATAACACCTACGACAGTGTCATTAGTAAAGGGCATGAGCAATTCTTCTTGCCAAGAACGCGTCAGTTACCGGTTTACTTTTCAGAAGCGAATAAACGGCTAATTGCGGATTATGTATTAACCACAGACAACAACCGTTTTATTTTAGACACCTGGTTAAATGAGCTGAACCAAATTAGTTTCGGCTCGATATTTAATGTTCGGCGGAGCCAGCAAATTCTCGAGCAAATAGAGACCCAGGGGACTGCACAAATTATCGTCCTGAGTTTTTCAATAACAGCTCGCGGCAAAATCTATCACTACTCGGCCACCGCTGATGAATTAAAGCGCTCCGGCCTTTGGGATACTTACATTGCCTTTGGCCGTCAAAAAGCCTCTTGGCGAGTACTCCAGATTGATATTCGCCGCAGTGACAGTAAGCGGGCATGGCAGCCACAAGCTGTTCCTGAGCATATAAAAGTGCCGTTTCGCATAAATCCGCCTTCAGCAGAAGTGAAGCAAGCGGTGAAACCACTGAAGTATTTGGCCGCGGTTTCAGACGTCACATCCAGTGTTTCCGGTTTAACAACGGTCGAGCTTAATAAAGCTGAGCTGCCGTCAATAAAGGCGTTCGCACATCCACCCGCTGTGCCGTTACGAACCAAAGAAGCCCGTCTGGAGTTCGTTAATCTGCGCAAAGAAAGACGTTTCAATTATCGCAGCCGCTGCCGCGTCAAAGCAGGCAAGTTTGTCAGGGACGCAATGGTTATCGACCTTTCCATTAGTGGCTTACAGGTACAAATGGATAACCCGGCGAACATCAATGCGGGCGATACGGTTTATATCTCCATGACGGGCTTCTTGAAAACCTATAAAAAAGCCAAACTCAATGAACTGCCGTACATTGTTGCTTCAACAGACCGGGCGGGGACGACCTTACGGCTGAAAGCGGATACAACGGCAGAGCCACACCAAGGCTCAGATTTTATTCGTTTTCTTATCCGCGAGCAGCGAGACGTACTGAAGCTTCAAGTCGAGAATACATCCGTTAATGGACTCCCTCTGTGCTTAAGAAACCTTTACTGTGAAGCGCCAGCAGCAATACCCATATTCTTTAACCGTTCAAAACAGAAACAGTTATCTGCGCGTCGGGCTGGTATGCCTCAATGGACGTCAGGTTGGTTACGCATGCTGCAGAAGTTACCGGGTAGTCGAGACGCCATTATTAACTTACAACCCCTGCTGCGTGGAAACGCTGTAGCTGATACTCTTGAGCCCAAACTCAAGTCTATGGAGAGAGATGCCTTCCCAGAGTCTCTTCTGCTCCTGATCCGGCTCTATCGTCAAAATGGTGAATACATTGTTCAGACGCAGTGGTGCGCAACAGATGCCTCCGACGACATCCACGGATTTATTGACCAGTGCCTGCCGAATTCGGTATTCCGTGCCATTACTGTCAATTTATCAAGAGCCGGCAAACCGGACATCCAGTTTATTCAAGCCGAATTGGCTTATATGAGCCACTACGCCGCTTATAAAGCTGAAGATCTGGAAGAAGAGCTGTGGAAAATTTTCGGTGTTGCCGAGACTATCGATATCACCTCAAGTTTACTCAATTTCGTGCTAGACGATACCATGTCAGTTAACGAGCAAGAGCAACGACTAACCGCATGGTTAGAGAAGCTTTGAGTGACTTAAACAGGTAAGAACCTGACGCAGGTCAGGTTCTTCGATGCAATAATCCGCAATACGCTTAAGTGACGGTTTAGCGCAATAAGCAATACCAACCGCTGCGTTTTCCAGCATCATTGCATCATTAGCGCCGTCACCAACAGCGACCGTCTTCGACATAGGAATGCCCCATTGATTGGCTAAATCCTGAAGCGACTGGGCTTTAATTTTTGCATCAACAATGTCACCTACTACGCGCCCCGTTAGCTGTCCGTCCTTCACTTCTAACTGATTAGCCACCACAGCGTCGGCCTGCAGTTCACTAGCCAATCTGTCGGCAAACCAGGTGAATCCGCCTGATACTATAGCTCGCCGCCAACCTTTTTCTTTTAATTCGGCAAACAATTCTTGCGCGCCAGGATGCAAGGGAATGGGGTTAAATAAGCGCTGCAGTGAAGACTCACTAACGCCCTGGAGGCAGGCGACACGCTGACGCAGCGACTCACTAAAGTCGATTTTTCCCTCCATGGCGGCTTTTGTTATTTCCGCAACTTTAGTATAACAGTCATTGAGTCGAGCAATTTCATCGATACACTCAATACCAATTAAGGTAGAATCCATATCGAAAACGATTAAACCAGACGGATACTTCATGAACCAAAAACTCCTGAACCTGTTTTATGCGTACTCAACAAACTAATCTCTGGCAGCCACTAAAAAGTTGGTTGCTGCAAGATAAGACTCGCGCTTTTATGCACATCGCGACCAAACGTGCTTTGCGACTTGGTGCTGCGGCAGGTTTGTTATTTATTATTATGAACGTCTGGAATATTGCCAGTGTTCAGTCACAGCAGCAACTTTTTAACCAAACCCAGTCAATAACCGAGCTGCTGATGAAGCAGGTTGAGCATGAAGCGCATTACTGGGTTGAACAACAGGAAACCGACAAGCTACAACAGCTTGTGGAGTATATCACCGACCAACCTCATGTGTTGTCTGCGGTTATTCGCGACCGTTTTGGTGAGGATATCGTCACCGCCGGAGAGGCGACTTCTATTATTGATTGGCCCACAGCCAGTTTAGAAGCAGATCCCTGGATACTGGTTGAAGAAATTAACGAAGAGCAAAATATCAGTGGTTATATTCAAATCGTGTTTGATAAAAACACCTTGTTAGCCCAAAGCAGACAAGCGCACGATGGATTATCACAACAGGGGAAAGTCTTACTCTTGCTCGCTATGTTAGCTGGTGTTTTCATTATGCTGGGCTTCAACCGAATACGCGACCGATACTGGCAGAAATAGGCGTTACTTTAGGTATTATCTAAAAAGCGCAACACTATTCTGCCAAAGCTGCGAAGCCAGCTCTTCTTCACTCGTGTTTCTTAATTTGGCTAAGGCTTCTAAAACCAGTGGCATTCGAGAGGGCTCATTCCTCTCCCCCTGATACCCAGATACCGGCATATCGGGCGAATCCGTCTCAAGCACTAGGCTTTCTATCGGTACTTCTTTTATTGCCTGACGTGTTTTTTGAGCACGCTCGTAAGTAATCACTCCGCCCACTCCAAGCTTGTAACCTTGTTCAACAAACTTCATAGCCTGTTGATGACTGCCACTAAAGGCATGGATAACGCCATTTTCCGGCCCATATTTTTTAATATCTGCGTGGGTGCGATCCAGTGTTTTTCTGTGGTGAATAATAACGGGAAGTTTAAAGCACTTCGCCAGCTCTAATTGACGAATGAAAAGACGGTGTTGTTTGTCGAAATTTGGACAGGTTCTATCAAGTCCTATTTCACCAACGGCTCTGACTTTTCCTTGTTGTTTTTCCAGCTGACGTTCAAGCTCTTCCACATCGCTGTCTTTATGCTCATCGATAAACCATGGGTGTAACCCCAGCGCATAATACCAGCAGGAGTACTCACTCGCTAAAGGTACTAATTTATCCCACTGGTTGCGTGTTACGCCCGGCACCATAAACCGCTCTATACCTGCTTCTCTCGCTCTTTTCAGCACTGCCCCTCTATCCTTATCAAAGGCTTCAAAGTCGAGGTGACAGTGCGTATCAAAGAGATGCATAAAAGGTTAATGCTCTCGCGTATGTGTAAAGGTAATATCTGGGTAACGCTCTTCAGCCAAACTTAAGTTAACCATAGTCGGCGCTATGTAAGTTAAGTTATCACCGCCATCTAACGCCAGGTTCGACTCCGCTTTACGGCGGAATTCGTCCAGTTTTTTCTCGTCTTTCGACATGACCCAACGCGCCGTAGCGACATTGATGTTTTCGTAAATAGCTTCCACTTTGTATTCCGTTTTCAAACGGTGTACCACCACATCAAACTGCAACACACCAACCGCCCCAACAATAAGGTCGTTGCTAATAAGCGGTCGGAATACCTGCACGGCGCCTTCTTCTGAGAGCTGAACAAGGCCTTTTAACAGCTGTTTTTGTTTAAGCGGATCTTTCAAGCGAATACGGCGGAACAGTTCAGGTGCAAAGTTTGGAATACCGCTAAACTTGAACTCTTCACCGGCGGTGAAAGTGTCGCCTATTTGAATCGTCCCGTGGTTATGCAGACCAATAATATCGCCCGGGTAAGCTTCTTCAACATGCGATCGGTCGCCCGCCAGGAACGTCAGAGCATCGCTAATTCGGACATCTTTGCCGGTGCGTACTTGCCGCATTTTCATGCCTTTTTCATATTTACCCGAAACGATTCGCAAAAACGCCACCCGGTCTCGATGTTTAGGGTCCATATTCGCCTGGATTTTAAAAATAAACCCTGAAAAGTTTTTATTATCAGCCTCGACAAAGCTACCTTCATCTGTCTCGCGCGATTGCGGCTTAGGCGCCCAATCAACAAGGCCATCAAGCATATGGTCAACACCAAAGTTACCTAACGCGGTTCCGAAAAAGACAGGCGTCAATTCGCCCGCCAGGAACATCTCTAAGTCAAACGGGTTCGACGCGCCCTCGACCAACTCGATTTGCTCACGCAGCTCTTCAGCCCACACGCCAAGACGCTCATCAAGTTCAGGGTTGTCCAGGCCTTTGATAATATCCTCTTCCTGAATACGGTGCCCTTGCCCGGTCTTGTACAGAATGACTTCGTCACGCAGTAAATGGTAAACGCCCTTGAAGTTTTTCCCCGAGCCAATTGGCCAGGTGATAGGCGCACACATTATTTTCAGAACGTCTTCCACTTCATCCAATAGTTCAAGTGGGTCACGAATATCGCGGTCAAGCTTATTCATAAACGTCAAAATAGGCGTGTCTCTCAGACGCGTCACTTCCATCAGTTTAATGGTTCTGTCTTCGACACCTTTCGCACCGTCGATAACCATTAAACAAGAATCTACCGCCGTTAACGTGCGGTAAGTATCCTCGGAGAAGTCTGCGTGCCCCGGGGTATCAAGAAGATTGACCAGCGCCTCGTTATACGGAAACTGCATAACCGATGTGGTGACGGAAATACCCCGCTCCTGCTCCATTTCCATCCAATCTGATTTTGCGTGCTGTCCGGACTTCTTCCCCTTTACCGTCCCCGCTTTTTGAATTTGGTGCCCGTGTAAAAGCACTTTTTCAGTAATGGTCGTTTTACCAGCATCAGGGTGAGAGATAATCGCGAATGTACGTCTTTTTTCAACTTCTTCATGTAACTTTGCGTCAGACATTAACAGCACTCAATTTCGGTTATTAATTAATTGGCCTTATTTTCGCTTATCTGCTGCCGATACACAAATTAAGGATGACTAACACCGACTTAATAAGATTCCACAAATGTCTAACAGATAAGTTGTTTAGCTTGTACTAAAATAGACAAGTTAACGTCATGACCAAGGCTACGAAACTATGAGATTGACCATTAAAGCTAAAGTGTTCTCTCTGGCACTCATTCCACCACTGCTGATTGCAGTTTTCCTTACTTGGTACAACTTGTCGCAATCGACACAAGTTGCTCAGAACGCAGTGTCAGACTTTAAGTCGCAAATGGAAACAGACGCCCGGGAGGAAGTCCGTAACTATCTGCAATTGGCCATGAGCTCAATTGAACATTTGGTTGCAGATGACTCTTTAGGCTCTTTACAAGAGCGCCAAGAGCGCGCGAAACAAATTTTGCGCCAGCTTCGCTTCGATGATTCCGGCGACGTCGGTTACGTCTTTGTTTATGACGATGAAGGAAATAGCATCGCGCACGGTGTTAACCAATCTCTGGAAGGGAAGAACTTATACAACTTTAAAGATCCAAACGGCGTTCTCCTCATTCGTGAGCTTATTGAGGCCGCAGAAAGTGGCGGAGGCTTTGTTGAGTATGACTGGGAAAATACCAAAGGCCAGGTGAACCCCAAATTAGGTTACGCTGATATGCTTTCAGAGTGGGGCTGGGTTGTTGGTACCGGCTTTTGGACAGCGGGTTTACAAGAGCAAACGCAAGTTATCGAAGGTAACGTTGACGATGCCCTGGCAGAGTCGGCCGCAAGCACCATCATCGCATCTATTATTGTGCTGCTTATCATAGCCGCCCTCGCCCTGTTTGTCGTAAAAGGAATTACAAAACCATTGAAACGTGCATTAGATGCCATGGATCAAATTGCTAAGGGCGATGGCGATCTAACCCAACGCTTAGATACAGACAGCAATGACGAAATGTCTGAACTCGGACACGCATTTAATAACTTTGCCGACCAAGTCTCCGATATGGTGACTAACATAAGAGCATCGGCAACGTCTGTTACTCACTCGACTCAGCGTTTAGACGGTGTACTTACCGAAGCGCGTAATGGGGTTAACGAGCAGCAGGAAGAAAGCGAGCAAATTGCGACCGCTATTAATGAGCTTGCGACAGCGTCACAGGAAGTTGCCCGCAGCGCAAGTGAAGCCTCAAGCGCGGCTGAACAAGCAGAAGAGCTTGTGCACTCGGCTAACCATCTGTTAACTAAGGCCGTTAATGTCATCCATGGTCTTGCTGAAAAAGTGGAAGATGGCTCGTCTGAAGTGGAAAAATTGAATGCGCACTCTGCTGAAATTGGCTCAGTACTGGATGTTATCCGTGCCATTGCCGAACAAACAAACTTATTGGCGTTAAACGCCGCTATTGAGTCTGCCCGTGCGGGTGAAGCGGGACGCGGTTTCGCTGTTGTTGCTGACGAAGTTCGTACACTGGCAAAACGAACACAAGACAGTACTCACGAAATCGAAAGCATGATTGAACAGCTACAAAGTGGCAGTAAACAGGTATCAGAGGTTATGTCTGCTATTAAAAAAGGCAGCGAAACCAGTGTTGCTGAAGCAGCCGAAGTCGAAACAGCGCTGGCTCAAGTGTTGGAAGCAGTGAACACTATCAATAGCCAAAATGCTCAAATCGCGACGGCAGCGGAAGAACAAACCTCTGTGTCTGAAGCCATTAATGAAAACATGACAAAGATTGTCGATATCGCTAAGCAGACTGCCAACGGCACTCAGCAAGCGGGTGAGCATATGCGCGAGCTTACGGACACAGCTCACCAACTCGAAGACAATGTAAAACGCTATCGCATTGACTAAATGTCGATAGCCTGACCTTCATCCATTGGCGTGAGTTGAAACCAACGGCAGAGCGTTTGACCTAAATCGGCAAAGCTCTGTCGTTCGCCATGATTCTTTGGCTCGATCTTGTTCCCCGATAGCAACAATGGAACATATTCTCGGGTATGGTCGCTACCCGGCCAAGTTGGGTCACAGCCATGATCAGCCGTTAGCACAAGCAAGTCATCTTCTTTCATGGCACTGATGACTTTTGGCAACCAAAGGTCAAAACGCTCAAGCTCTTCGGCGTAGCCCTCTGCGTTGCGTCGATGCCCATATAGCGTGTCAAAGTCGACCAAGTTCGTAAAAACAAGACTTTTATCTGCGGCGGTGTTCATTGCCTTTAAGGTTTCGTCCATTAGCTCAGCAAGATCTTTACCTTTAAACGACTGACTAATACCACTGTGCGCAAAGATATCGGAAATTTTGCCAATACCAATCACCTGACCACCGGCATTTTCTAATTTGTTTAATACCGTCGGCTTTGGTGGCAGCACCGAATAGTCTTTCCGGTTAGCTGTTCTGAAAAAATCTTCAGGTGTTTCGCCGACAAAGGGCCGCGCAATAACACGGCCAATGTTGTATTCGTCCAGCAGCTCTCTTACTTGCTCACAGAGCTTATAGAGCCGCTCAAGCCCAAAATGCTGTTCATGAGCCGCTATTTGAAAAACCGAATCTGCAGAGGTGTAAAATATTGGCGCCCCGGTTTCAATGTGCTTTTGTCCCAGTCGCTGAATAATTTCGGTACCGGACGCATGACAGTTACCTAAACTAGGTGGAGTACCCGCCTGTTTTTGAATTTTTTCCAGTAACTCCTGCGGAAAGCTGTCCTGTTTATTGGTGAAATAGCCCCAGTCGAAGTGCACCGGCACGCCCATCAGTTCCCAATGACCCGACGGTGTATCTTTACCAGATGATACCTCCGCAGCCCAGGCATAGGCTCCATCGGTCTGACACTCTGTTATACCATCAGCATAGTGCCCAACAGCGCCTCTATGAGCTTCGCCCAGTCCCAGCGTCAGAAGATTCGGTATGTTTATCGCATTACCGGACTTTTTGCGCTCCGCAGCGATATGCCCGAACGTGTCGGCTCCTGAGTCATCAAATTTATCAGCGTCAGGAGCAGCACCAATACCTAACGAGTCTAAGACAATAACAATTGCTCGCGCCATAACGTTACCTTGCTAACCGTTCGTATATCACAGGATTAAGGATAGGCGCCGCTTCAGCACAGGTTATTGCGGACAAGAACATCTCTCGTGCCGTATCCACTTTATCTCTGTCATTACCACAGACCCACGCAACCGGCTGCTGCTTATTCAGCTGAGTTCCAAGTGGGCTTATATGTTTAAAGCCAACACTTAAGTCCAGTTTATCATCAGCTTTGCGGCGACCACCGCCCAACTGCACAACCGCCATACCTATTGACTGAGTATTGTATTCACTAAGATACATTCCTAATTGCTCGTCAGCCGGATAGATAGGCTCAATAATGGTAGCTGCGGATAAATAATGCGCTGGTCTTTCAATGAAGTCAGCCGGCCCATTCAGCAGACGAACCATTTCGCCAAACCGCTCGGCAGCGCTGCCACTGTCTAATGCTTTACTTACCCGCAGCCTGGCTTCTTCTCGCTCTTTCGCCAGGCCTCCGGACAATAATGATTCAACAGCCAGTGACTCAGTTACCTCATGAAGACGCGTATCACGATGCTTGCCGGTTAAGTAGTCAACCGCCAATGTCACTTCCAGCGCATTACCGGCCGCCGACGCTAACGGCTCATTCATGTCAGTCACCAAAGCGGATGTAGACACTCCGAGTTGCCCACCTACCTCGACAATTTTCCGGGCCAGCTCTAGTGACTTTTCATGAGAGGGCATAAAGGCGCCATTACCGGACTTAACATCCATAACCAGGCCATCCAGCCCTTCGGCAAGTTTCTTCGATAAAATCGACGCTGTAATTAACGGAATGGATTCAACAGTTGCCGTGATATCCCGCGTTGCATAAAACCGCCTGTCGGCCGGTGCCAGGTTGCTGGTTTGGCCTATAATAGCCACACCGGCTTGCTTTACGACTTTCTTAAAGGTTGCATTGTCGGGTGTCGAACAATAACCCGGAATAGAATCAAGCTTATCCAGAGTCCCGCCGGTATGCCCCAAGCCTCGCCCTGAGATCATCGGCACATAACCACCACAGGCTGCAATAATAGGTCCAAGCATCAAACTTACGACATCGCCAACACCACCCGTGGAATGCTTATCCAAAATGGGGCCATCAAACTCTGACTTAGGCCAGCTTAGGACATCTCCCGAGTCGCGCATGGCTTTAGTCAGGTTAAGTGTTTCATTGGCAGTCATACCATTAAAATAAATAGCCATTGCGAGGGCGGCGATTTGTCCCTCGCTCACACTCTCATCACAAATACCATTGACGAAATGGTGAATCTCTTCCTGAGTTAACGGAAGAGCATCACGCTTTTTGCGAATACTATCTTGCGCCAAAAACATAATCAGCGGTTATCCAAAATGCTCTGTACGTCTTTCAACAAACTGCTTGCGCCAATTCGGAAGTGCTCAGGAGTCACCCAGTCCTTACCAAGAATTTCCTCGGCCAGGTTAATATATTGCATAGCTTCTTCTACCGTGCGAATACCGCCAGCCGCCTTAAACCCGCAGTCGCTGCCACTCGCTTTTATGACACCCAGCATTGTTTGAGCAGCTGATAACGTTGCGTTCGTTTCAACTTTGCCAGTCGATGTTTTAATGAAGTCTGCCCCATTAGCAATAGCAATTTCACTGGCCGCAACAATAGCATCCTGTGTTTTAAGCTCACCCGATTCAATAATGACTTTTAACGTCACTTCGTCACCGCATATATCTTTGCATTCACGAACTAACTCAGCAGGCGTACTCTCGTCCCCATTTAACAGCGCTCGATATGGCAAGACAACATCAATTTCGTGTGCCCCTGCCGCTATAGCTCGCTCAGTTTCCGAAACAGCTCTCTCAATATTTGTACTTCCGTCTGGAAAGTTAGTGACGGTTGCGATAGGAATGTTGAGGCTCTGCTCTTCGAAGTAAGTTTTCGCTGTCGCCACCCATTCCGGAAAAACACAAATAGCGGCTACCGACTGGCTACCAATTTCTACCTTCGTGCAGAGTGATTCAATAGTGGCTTTATCATCGTCATTGTTCAAAGACGTCAAATCGACATAGGATAATACCTGTAAAGCCTGTGCATGATTTTCCGATGGCATAAACTTCTCCTAATTCTGTTCGCTTTGCCACTTCATGACTAAAGCATCTTCGTAGCCATTATGGGTTTTGTAATAGTCGGAGCGCTTAGCCAGCTCGCTGAACCCATACGTTCGATATAAATTAATTGCAGTTGTATTGGACGCGCGTACTTCAAGAAATACTGACATTTTGTTCTGGTGCGCATAGTTTAAGGCATCTTTCATCAAGTAATGCGAAAACCCATGCCCTTGATGCTTTGGATCAACCGCTACATTAAAAATCGTCAACTCGTCCAGCACCTGCTGACAGATAATATAGCCTATCGTTTCTCCATCAATTGTGAGCCGCCGATTGTAATAAGCCGGCCCCTGACTTTGGCTGAAAACTGAAAAGCTCCATGGGTGTTCATGAGCTCGCCGTTCAACCTCATAGCACGCCTTATCGGGCGTAAAGTTTCGAAGGGTTATTTCAGGCATGGCTTAAACTGCGCCACAGCTCTTTTTTAAATGTGGCTGTCGGTGTTTCATCAAACCAGTTGTCGTAATTAAAACATTTGTCAGAATTCTCTGCTGCTTTTACAGCGACTGGCCGTTCACCAACACACAAGCAAAAGTCCTTAAACCACTGAGGTAGCTCAACAGGTAACTGCGACTCTCCCACCAGATAGTAAGCCCCCATTTTGTAACAGTAATATTGGTTTTCTTTAGGTGTTTTTTCCCAAACAGGAATGTTCATAGCAGCCAGTGCTTGCAGCTGTTGAGAAGTCCACTGAGCATCCATAGGAGTTACCGTTTGACTAAGTTACCGAATAGAGATGAATGTAGTGTAATTGAGCAGGATAAAGAAGACTAGTAAAGAGTTGGCAGGGGCGGAGGGATTCGAACCCCCAACCGTCGGTTTTGGAGACCGCTGTTCTGCCAGTTGGAACTACGCCCCTAACTCTCGAGGGAAGGATTATACCGACAACAAGCCGTGGTACAAGTACTTATTGGCTCTTAGCCTGTTGTTTGCAGATAATTTAACCAGCAAGACTAATGCTCTACGTCGAACAGCTCTTCATGAACCAATTCAACAATCTCTTCCACCTTAAACTCATCGATTTGAAAGTGCTCTAAAACACCGTCCTGTACCGATTGCCACTCGTCCTGACCGGCCAGGCTTCGGGTGCGCAGGTCAATGGCATAGCGCGATATTTTCAAAATACCCAGCAAGTCTAAGGCTATGTTGGATAACTCACTCGAGGTTGAAAAAATAGAACTGTCATCAAACAAGTAATAGATAACTTCGACGACAATTTTTGGGAGCTTCCATTGCTGAGCAAGTAATGCACCCATAGTTGTGTGAGTCGTATTAAACTTACGCTGCTCTTGTTCAATAATTTCAGGCCATGGTTGGCTGCTTGAGGCGTTCAATAGCTCAGAGTACTCTTCATCAAATTCTGACAGCATGACAGGAATACCAGAGCTTTGAAATAAACCGAGCATGTATGCATGGTCTCTCAATTCAGGTTTACCGACGGCTTCTGAAACCATCACACAAGCACTTGCCACCCACTCGTTATAACGCCAAAACTCATTAAGATCATAGTCCGACTTAAGCGCGGACTTTAACGCTACCGCTTTTACAATAGGGAAAACTCGTCGAAAACCCAGCGTCATAACCGCCTGCTGGATAGAGTCTATTTCTTTTGCCCGCCGATAAGCTGCAGAATTCACCACTTGCAAAACCGCAGCGGCAATCCCCATATCCGAAGCAATGGCCTCAGCAATAACGGACACATCGGGCTCTTCTTTTTTGGCTTCACTACTAACAGTTAACAGAGTTTGCGGTCGTGGCGGTATACTCACTTTTTGTAATAACCGTTTCTCTGCTGTTGTAATTTCTATCGCCATAATGTCTCCAAGTTGAACCCGATGAGTGACACAGAGTCTCAAACAATGAGATTATGTTGCCACCTTTTTTATGGTAAAACACATCAATGCTTTACATTCGCTGTATTCTTATTGCTTGTAGCTTATTCGTTAGCTGTCTGACTTTTGCTTCCGTAGAAGTAAGAGTTTCGGGTGTCGACGGTAAAGCCTATGACAATGTCATGACGCTACTACAAATTGCCCGACTCAATAATAGCGAGAGCTACGCAGACTATCGAGTTCGGTATCTACACCGACAAGCCCCTGACGATATTCAAAAAGCATTGCGTCCTTATGGATATTATCAGGTTGAAGTGAATGCTCAACTAGAAAGTGTCGAGAGCGGTTGGGTTGCCTCGTATGAGGTAGTATTGAATGAGCCAGTACGCATAACGAAAAACAGTTGGATTATAAATGGCGATGCCTCAGATGATGATGTCTTCCTCGCCTTGTTAAAAAACAGTGACCTGAAAGAAAACCAGCGTTTTATTCACAGCCAGTATGAAGCACTAAAGTCTCGTTTTTTATCCTTAGCAAGCCGTCGCGGTTACCACGATGCGCATTTCAGTAAACACGATGTAGAAATTGATGTTGATAAAAACACCGCTAATATCGATGTTATTTTTGAATCAGGTCAACGTTATAAGTTCGGCTCGGTAACCTTCGAGCAAGACATTCTAAACGATGACCTGCTGCAACGCTTTGTGCCTTTCGAGCTGGGTGAGGGTTATACCAGCCAGGAACTGAGCAATTTACAAGTCGCACTGCTGGACAGTGGCTATTTTTCGCAAGTGCAGGTAAGTCCGAGATGGAATGACTCTGAAGAACACCATGTCCCGGTTGATGTTAAATCGACGGCAAACTATAGAAACCAATACCAATATGGCGTTGGTTATGGCACCGATACTGGCGCACGGGTTAGTGCAAGCCTGAATCGGCGCTGGGTCAACTCAGAGGGGCACCAACTGCGTGGTATGACGCAGGTCTCTCAAATTGAAAGTCGCATTGGTGCAAATTACATTATCCCGGGGAAAAAACCACAATCAGATTATTATCGTTTTAACGCCGAAGTCTCAGACAAAGACAATGAGGGTCAGGAGAACCGCTTATATAAACTGGGCGCATCCAGTGTGGTGACTATGAGTAAATGGCGCCATGAATTTGGTTTAAGCTGGCAGCGAGACGACTTTGAAATTGGTGAAACCATAGGCACCAGCCAGTTCCTAATTCCTCACTCAAGCTGGAATTATATGTCCGCAGATGGCCGTCTTAATATCGATAAAGGGTTTCGTTTTTATGCAACTCTAAAAGCGGCAAATGACGCTGTTTTATCTGATGCGAACATAGCAAGCTTAGAGTTAGGATTCAAAGCTGTTCTGCCTTTGACAGAGCGTTTCAGAGTGCTGACACGAGCGAATCTGGGGGCGACCTATATCGAGGACTTTAATGCGCTTCCTCCATCGCTGCGATTTTTTGCCGGTGGTGACCACAGTGTCCGCGGTTATGCTTATGAACAACTTGGCCCTGAAGATGATACCGGTACCGTTATCGGTGGACGTTATTTGGCCACTGCCAGTGCTGAAGTCGACTACCGGTTCAAAGAGAACTGGAGAGTCGCGCTTTTTACCGACATCGGCAATGCTATGATTGAGCCCAACGAAAAGTTAAAGCAGAGTGTTGGGTTTGGTATTCGCTGGATATCTCCCATCGGCTCTATTCGGCTCGACCTCGCTCAAGCCATTGATGAACCTGATAAACCCTGGCGCTTACACTTAACTTTAGGGCCTGACCTATGAGTATTTACCGTTGGTTGGCAAGCATAATACTAGGTGTATTTATTATACTGCCCACAATAGCCCTAGCGCTTTTGGGCACGGAAGTCGGCAGCCGTTGGGTTATAGAAAAATCTATTCATTACGTTCCTGTCGATATCAGTTATGAACAGTTTCAAGGCAAGCTGCTCAGTAATTTTAGTTTTAAGAGGCTAAATGTCGAATCAGAGTCATTTGCTTATAAAACAAAAGAATTAAAGGTTCATTGGCAACCCTTAACTCTACTGTCAGGCAGCATTACGGTAGAAAACATTGCCGGCCAGCAAAGTGAGATCCGACTTCGTCGCTCTGACGCTAGTTCAAGCGATGATGTGCGCCCTGTCTCTGTTGAAGATATACAAATAGAGTTACCACTCGCCATTGATATTAAAAAGCTAACACTGTCTGACAGTTTCTTCTTTCTGTTTGACGCTCCAGCGCAAATGCTTGATGTAACTCTTTCGATAAAAGCCCATACTAACGGAGTCGTTTCGCTAAGAAACTTTAGCGCCACGCACCAATACATGACGGCCTCCATAAGTGGTCAATCTTCGTTGTCGTATCCATTTAAAAGTTCGCTTACAAGCCAGATTCGGCTACATTCACCGGACTACCCAAAGCTGACAGTAGACAGTAGGTTTAAAGGAAATATAGAAAAAATTGTCGCTAACAATCACTTTACTGAGAGTATCAGTGGCTCAGTAGAGGCAACGGTTCTCGAGCCTTTAGAAGATCTAACATGGTCTTTTAGCAGCCAATGGAGTGACAATGACTTAACCCCGTGGTTAAACGCTCTTGGCGCGGGAAATATAAGCCTTGCCTTCAATGGAGCTATCGCAGGAGAGGGTGATGTGAAGCGAGCCTTAGTCTCTTCTGATCTATCCGTTGTCGTAAACCAGCAACCCGTTAAGGTAGCTGGCGAAGTATCTTATCAAGCGGACGCTATAAAGCTTCATGCACTTAAAGTCAGCTCAGATAGTGATATTAATGGTGATTTATTCGTTAACGGTGACATCTCACAGCTTACTTCAGAGCCAAGTTTTCAACTCACCACCCAATGGAGCGAGCTCTTCTATAAGCCGAACAACCTTCTTGCAAAAAATGGTGAGGTAGAAATAAAAGGATCACTAAACAACTTATCCATTCGTTTATCGAGTCATCTGTCTGGGGTGTTGCAAACACCGTTGAACTTAAACGCGAAAGCAACACTGAGTCAAAGCCAGCTACATGTCACGGAACTAGAGGTCAGTCAGGACCGTAATACCCTTCTTGCTGAAACGACCATCAAATGGGCGGATGATATTTCTTTAGCTGCCAACATCTCAGGCCTTTATAAAGGCAATGAAGTCACCAGCGATATTTCTATGCGTTACGCTGATCCTTACTTGTTTATTAACAAAATGGAAGGCCGTTGGGGTGAACAGTCATTTACCGTTAACGGGGCCCTAAGCCCAGGTCAGGCACTATACTGGGAGGTCCGGTCAAATCGATTAGATGATATATCGACACTAAGAGGTGCTGCTTTGGCTTCAGGAACTATTGAAGGCCAGTTGAATCAACCAAACTTTACAATGCACCTCGATACATTCGAGCTAAATCATCCTAACTATAGCAAGGTGTTTTTAACCGAACCGACTCAGGTTTCATTAAATTACGAGAACATGAGTTTTAGTCTAATGCCCACATGTCTCGGGTATAAAGGGTTAAAATCCCCGTTATGTGTTGAACTGGAAAAGACAAAAAACCTGTTGTCTTTCGACGCTAATGCGCAGTCAGTCCCATTAAATGTCATACAGGCACTTATAGCTCCTTCCGCGCCTTATAATTTAGCAGGGAAACTAACGCTTAATGTCGACGGTAAAGTGGATACCAATACGGCCGAACTAAGCCAATTAAATGCATCCATAAACGCAGACAACAGTACAGTCGGAGTCGCTGACGAAACAGTAACTCTGGATACGTTAAGTTTAAACGCTGAAACTAAAGAGCAGAGATTAGCCGTTTACTTAAAGGCTGCCGCTAAACAACAAGGACTTAATCTTGACGGTACTTTAAGAACTGATAATTTGTCATTAAACAGCAGTTTGTCCGGCACCGTTGTTCTTCGGTCTGAAACTCTGGAGCTTGCCAATTTATTAACTCCCCAATTAGATATTGGCGATGGTCAAGCGTCTGCAAACCTGCGTATTAGCGGAACCATTCCGTCTCCCCTTGCATCGGGAGACATTCAACTAAATGCCAACCAAGTAGTTGTACTTAAGTCCGGAACAATGATCAGTGACCTGACCGCAGCTTTAAACGCAAATGCTAACTCCGGTGAATTTGAAGTAAATGCCGCAGGACTCATCGGAGACGGCAACTTTTATATTGATGGCAAGCTAAATCTATTCAAACGCCGTGGAGAATTAGAAATTATTGGTGACGAGCTGCTTATTGTCGATACCTCAGATATTCTCATAGAAGCCTCCCCTAAAATACAAATCAGTATCGATAAGAACCTTGTCAGCCTTAGCGGGAACTTAAATATCCCGAAGGCACGAATAACACCGGTGGAGCTAAACCAAGCGGAAACAGAGTCAGCCGATGTTAGGCTAAAAAATGAAGAAAAGAAGGCATCGACATTCAAAACACAAACGGATTTAAGAGTTTCATTAGGAGAAGATGTTCGTGTTAAAGCTCTCGGTTTTTCTGGACAGTTAGAAGGAGGTCTTCGAATCACTCAACAGCCGAACTCCCCAGCCAAGGGGGCCGGAACAATTGGAGTTACAACCGGACAATATGAGATTTATGGACAAAAATTAACAGTCGAAAGAGGCGACTTGCTCTTTAATGACGTACCACTGAGCAACCCATCATTAAATCTGCGTGTTACAAGGGATATCTCTTCAACCGCTGGCGAGCAACGACCTCCTGATGAAATTGGAGCACGTGTCACAGGAAGTATAGAGCAACCCGAATTAGGCTTATTTTCGACCCCACCTTTACCGGATAGCACTATTCTTTCCTACTTGCTTTTCGGAAAACCGCCTGGCAGCCAAAGTGATGTAGATAACCTTGAACTCCAAGCCGCTTTATTAGTTGGCGGACGTAGTACAAAATTTTTAACTGAAGGACTAAAGGAAACATTCGACTTAGACGAAGTTTCTATCGACTCACAAACAAGCGATGTAAACGATACGTCTTTATATATAGGTAAACACTTATCTCCAGATCTCTATATTAAGTATGGAATAGGCTTAATTGAGCCCACCTCTACATTCATTCTCAGGTACAGCCTTTCCGACCAATTGATTTTTGAATCAATTTCTACGTCAGAGGGACAAGGTGGCGATCTTATCTACACGATAGAGAATTAATAACGAACATCCTGCGAGTAGCCTAATGCTATTGCATCAGGTGTGGTGGCTGTTCCGGGAGGACGGGCATAAAAAAAGCCCCCAGCATCAGCTGAGGGCTTCTTAGATTTGAAGTCTGGCGGTGTCCTACTTTACTCCGGGCTTCCTGCCCTCCGCCCTTCGGGCCGCACTAACGTGCATTCAAAATCGCTCCCGGCGATTT
>NZ_DGMK01000008.1:0-18842 GCF_002388365.1 Idiomarina sp. UBA4520
GCTTCGCTGGGCAAACAAAAAAAAGCCCGCACCATAGCAGTGCGGGCAAGCGTTGCATGGGGCAAAGGGGAGCCCCTAGAGGGTTTACGACAGTTTGCGTGCAGTTAAAGCTGCATTAAGTACCGCCGCCAACTTAATGGATGATTGAATCGCTTGTGCTGTTACGTCGTGTTTCAGTAACGTTTGCACGTGCGAGTCAATGCACATTCCACATCCGTTCAGTGCTGACACTGCCAGTGAGAAAAGCTCAAAATCGGCTTTATCAACACCTGGGTTAGCCATTGCGTTCATGCGCAAACCGGCTGGCATTTTGCCAAACTGCTTATCGCTCGATAAGTGCAGGAACCGGTAGTACACGTTGTTCATGGCCATTAAAGACGCTGCGGTTTTTGCCGCTGTCTTCACATTGTCTTCGATTTTACCTTCGGCTTCTTCTTCCACAGCTTCGATAAGTTCGTTATCCGCCAAGCTGTACACCAAAGAAAGCGCTGTTCCGTAGAACTGGTCAGCCGTTAAGCCTGACGCTTCCACATTCGAGAACAAACTCGACAGGTTCAGCTTGGTATCCTTGCTGTGGTCACCGAGTAATTGCTTGTAATCGGCAATTGCCATGGGTTAACTCCTATTAAAGCGTGTCGCCACCAACTGCGCGGTTACATGGGCACAGTTCGTCAGTTTGTAAACCGTCTAAAATACGCAGAATTTCTGCCGGGTTACGGCCCACGTTCAGGTTGTTTACCGATACGTGTTGAATCACGTTGTGCGGGTCAACAACGAAAGTTGCACGCAAAGCGACGTTTTCTTCTTTGTCACGTACGCCTAAGCCGTCTACTAAAGAGCCGTTGTCCGCGAAAGAATACTGGTTCAGACGGTCAAGGTCTGGGTGCTCACGACGCCATGCTAATTTCACAAATTCGTTGTCGGTGCTGCCGCCCATAACAACCGCGTCACGGTCTGCGAAGTCTTCGTTCAGTTTTGCGAACTCAACAATTTCGGTTGGGCAAACAAAAGTGAAGTCTTTTGGGTAAAAGAAAATAATTTTCCATTTACCGGCAAAGCTGCTGTTGTCGATGGTTTCGAACGCGCTTTCGCTGTTTTCTTCAGGCATGTTGAACTTAGGTTTTGCTGCAACAACGCTGAATTCTGGTAATTTATCGCCTACTGTTAACATAAAGTGTCTCCTTGATTGGGATTTAAATCTATTCGTTCCTTAACGAGTCGAGAGCTAGTGTACGGATGGAGACAGATTGGATAAAACGAATAAAACGAATTATGATAATCGGAAATACCAATTAAGTTCGTTGCAAAGGGAAAACCATGAGCAAATTACCCAGTTTAAAAAACCTCAGTTATTTGCTGGCGTTGCATCAAGAGCAAAACTTCAATCGTGCGGCGGCTGAATGTAATGTCAGCCAATCGACGTTAAGTAGCGGTATTCAAAACTTAGAAGAGCAATTGGGCTGCCAGCTTATTGAACGTGACCATAAGTCATTTTTGTTTACGGCATTAGGCGAAGAAATTGTCGAGCGCGCACGGCAAATTTTAAGTGCCGCCGAAGAGCTCAGCCACTATGCCCAGGGGCAGGGCAATGTTATGGAAGGCCCGTTGCGTTTAGGCGTTATACCCACCATAGCCCCTTTTGTTATTGGTCAGTTAAGCAAGCGATTGCAGGATGCCTATCCGAAATTGCTACTGCAAATTTCCGAGGACACCACGCAAAACCTACTGCTTCGCCTTAAAAACGGCGAGCTCGATATTTTACTGCTGGCGTTACCCATGGATATTCAGGGCAATCAGAAATGGGTATTGGGTCGCGACCCATTTAAGCTGGTTGTGCATAAAGAGCTAGCGGATAACATTGGTGAGCCGGTTGACTACGACAAGCTTCCGGACAGAAGCATCTTTTTACTGGAGAAAGAGCATTGCATGACAGGACACGCGGTAGCCGCTTGTCAGTTAACCGACTCAGTAAAAATGAACCCTTTTACTGCCACCAGCTTACACAGCCTGGTGCAAATGGCTGACGCTCGGTTAGGCGCGACCTTTATTCCGCAAATGGCGATCGATCAGGGGATTCTCAGTAACACAGACTTAGTGCCGTTAAAACCGACCGGACAAGAAGCATCTCGTGATATTGGCTTGGTATACCGCCCTACGACCAGTCGTCGTCAGACATTCCGCAAGGTTGCGGAAGAAATTGCTCAACTACTGCCAATTAATACCTTACGCTAACAGCGCCTGTTAGCGTCTTCTTGCCGGCGGCAATGGGTATCGCTCTGCCAGACTGATGCTCTCGCCGTCCGGCTTTATAACCCGGGCATGGCGGCGGTTAAGCTGGCGCGGGTCGGTGACACCACAAGAGTGCGCAATAATATTCACCCCGTATTCCATGTACTTATGATAGTTCGCCACGCGCTCGCACTTATCAGTCGGATCGAGCCCCTTCATCAGTTTAGGATCGTCCGTCGTAACCCCGGTCGGGCAAGTGTTTTTGTTACACTGCATGGCTTGTATACAGCCCAGGGAAAACATAAAGCCCCGTGCCGATGTGACAAAGTCAGCCCCCATTGCAATAGCCCAGGCGACATCAGCCGGGGTTATCATTTTACCTGAGACAATAACTCGCACGCGCCCATGCAACCCCGCTTCTGTGAGCTTATCTATTAACACCGGCAGGCTTTCAGATACTTTTAAACCGACGTAGTCCATCAATGGTTGTGGTGCAGCACCAGTGCCACCGTCAGCACTATCGAGCGTAATGAAGTCCGGCGCTGACTCAACGCCGCGTGTTAAAATTGAATCTATGAGCTCATCTATCCAGCTCGGATCGCCCATAACGAACTTAAACCCCGTGGGTTTGCCGGTAATGCGCCGAACCTTACCGATAAAGTCGAGCAGCTCTTCGTTATTACTGATTTCTGGATGGCGGTTAGGGCTAATAGCGTCTTTACCGACTTCGATGCCACGAATTTGCGCAATTTCCTCATTCACTTTGACGCCCGGTAGAATACCGCCTTTACCCGGCTTAGCACCCTGGCTCAATTTTATTTCGAACATTTTTACATTGTCGTGACGGCCAAGTTCCGCCAAACGGTTTTCATCCAATCGACCTTCTTTATCTCTCACCCCAAACTTCGCTGTTCCCATTTGGAATACTATGTCGCAATGGCCCATAAGGTGGTAAGGCGATAAACCACCTTCGCCAGTATTCATCCAGCAACCCGCCTTCGCAGCTCCTTGCGACAATGACTTAACCGCCACCGGCGATAAGGCACCGTAGCTCATACCTGAAATATGAAAATAAGAAATTGGGGAATAGGGTGTTTCACAGTACGGCCCAATAAGCACAGGCTCAGGAGCGGCCGCTTGCTCTGCAAGAGGCGGATAGGGCGCGTTACTGAAAATAATGGTGCCGGTACGGGTTAAGTCTCGTGTCGAGCCAAACGCGACATTTCTGTCTGAGTTTTTTGCCGCGCGGTAGACCCAGCTCCGCTGCGCCCGATTAAACGGCATTTCTTCGCGATCCATCGCGAAAAAATACTGGCGCATAAATTCGCCCATGCGCTCAAAAATATAACGAAAACGACCGACAACGGGGTAATTACGCCGAATCGTGTGCTTATTCTGAGTTTTATCCACCACATACATCACACCAACGGATACAATCAGCGTGATAATAAGAAGAACAAAAATGGCCGCTAACCATTGCGCTAACACCAGAAGAGAGTCCGTACCAAAAAGCTTCTCGCTCATTCCATTCGCACTTATTTTGAAAGTTAATACGTCTATTAACGACTAAAGCCATAAACAGGTCAAGCCAAGAGTCATCAAAATTTCAATGAATGACGTATACTGAAGATAATGAAAAACAAAGGAGACCCTTATGTTTAACCGAAAACTCGTATTAACCGCACTTCTGGCAGCCTCTGCCAGCATGACAGCAGTAGCCGATACCGTCGAAACAGAGCGCCATAAAGTCACCGTCTCCACCTTTGCGGATGGTTTCACTAATCCCTGGGGCATGACGTTTTTGCCAGACAACAGCGTGTTAGTTACCGAGCGCTCGGGTGATCTTTACTGGGTGTCAGAAAACGGTAAATATCGGGAAAAAATAAGTGGTGTGCCTGAGGTTGTTGCAAAAAGCCAGGGCGGTTTGCTGGATGTCACCATTGACCCAAACTTTGATGAAAACCAATGGGTTTACATTAGTTATTCGGAGCCGGCGCAAGACGGTGGCAAAGGTAATAGCACAGCCGTTATGAGAGCAAAGCTGGTGGACAAAGCCTTTACCGATAAAGAAGTGATTTTCCGCCAGGCTCCGAAATATGAAAGCAACGCACACTTTGGTTCGCGTTTGGTGTTCTCGCCTGAAGGGCATCTGTTCGTTACTTTGGGTGACCGTTATTCGCGTATGGATGACGCTCAAACTCTCGATAACCACCACGGTAAAGTCGTACGCATTTGGCCCGACGGCAGTATTCCTGAAGACAACCCCTTTGTTGGTGAAGATAACGCGTTAGACGAAATTTGGTCTTACGGTCACCGCAATGTCCAAGGTGCAGACATTCACCCTGACACGGGCGAATTATGGACAGTAGAACATGGCCCACAAGGCGGCGATGAAGTGAATATTCCTGAAGCCGGCAAGAACTATGGCTGGCCAGAAATTACTTATGGTGTTGACTACGGCGGTGCCATTATTAGTGAAGACGCAGTGAAAGAAGGTATGGAACAACCGTTTTATTACTGGGTACCGTCGATTGCTACAGCTGGCGCAACTTTTTACACTGGCGACGCTTTTCCTGAGTGGAAAGGTGACTTTTTCGTGGCGGCACTGAAAAGCTCGTTAGTGGCTCGGTTAGACTTGTACGAAGGTCGAATGATGCATGAAGAGCGCCTGTTCGAGGATGCTGTTGATGCGCGTATTCGCGACATTAATCAAGGGCCGGACGGTTATCTGTATTTACTGACTGACGAGTCCAATGGCGCAATCATTCAAATTAAACCGGCAGATTAACGATGTTGTATTCAGCGGTATTTAGAAAATTGACTTACACGGGGCTGCCTTTACTGGCGGCCTCTTTCGTTGTGCAGTCCGCCGAAGTAGACGAAACCGTTGTCGTGACAGCAACAGAGAGCGAAACGCCCTGGCTGACAACGGCGGCGAGTATCGACCGGGTGAACGTAGAGAATACACTGCCATCGATGAACATTGATGCTGGCGATGCCTTAGCCGGTGTGGCAGGTATTCAGGCAGATAATCGTTATAACTACGCGCAAGACGCACGCCTCGTCGTACGCGGGTTTGGCTCAAGAGCCGCCTTTGGCGTGCGCGGTTTGCAATTGAATGTCGATGGTATTCCGTTGTCCATGCCTGACGGACAGGCACAAACATCCAGTTTCATTCTCGACAATGTTGATTCGTTAGAAGTGCTCCGTGGACCATTGGCGACTCTTTACGGCAACTCCGGGGGCGGAGTGGTTGAATGGTTTAGTCGCCAACCCACTGAAACGGCATTAAAGTGGAAAGGTCAGTTCAGTGAAAACGATACACAACGCTACAGTGTCAATGCGCAATGGGCAACAGACACCAAGCAGCTGCAGCTTATGGCAACCGACTTTCAGACCGACGGACCACGTCGCCATAATTCTGCAGAGCGCCAGCAACAGGCCGTACGCTGGTACCATCAATGGGACGACCAAAACCGGTTTATTCTGCGTTATGACAATAATGACGCGCCGCTACTGCAGGACCCCAGTGCATTAACACCGGAAGCCTGGCGGGAAGATCCGACACAGACCGTGCAGCGTGCTATCGACTTTAATACCCGCAAAGACATTCATCACCGACAAGGCTCTTTAAGCTGGTTTCATGAACGCGACAGCGGCGAAGGTTTAGTCTCTGTTTGGCAGGGCGACCGTGACATTGAGCAGTTCCTGCCATTTGCCGGAGACGATATTAATGAACAAGGCATTTACACCAGCTCCGGTGCGGTCATTGATGTCTCTCGCCAGTTTGAAGGAGCGCACGCGCGCTGGCGTCAGCTAGGTCAGAACTGGTCAGCAACACTAGGCGCACAACTTGAACGACAGCAAGATCATCGTTTTGGTTATGTGAATGACAATGGTGAAAAGGGTGAGTTGCGCCGTGATGAGTTTAACTGGATAGATAACGCTTCGGCCTACTTGCGCTTTCAATGGCAGTTAAGTGCTGAGTGGTCAGCAACCGGTGGTGTGCGTTACAGCGATATCAGCTACGACGTTAAAGACTACTTTACGGAGCTTGATGGTGCTGATGACAGCGGCAGTAGTGAGTTTCAGGAAACCACCGCCGCAGCCTCTCTCACCTGGCAATTTTTGCCCAGCTCAGCCACTTATTTCAGCGTTGGGCAGGGGTTCGAAACACCGACATTAACAGAGCTTGCATATCGTAACCAAGGTTCCGGATTAAACCGCGAGCTAGGTCCTTCGACTAACGAACAGTGGGAGTGGGGTATTAAGCACCAACTGCCTAGAAACTGGCGTTTACACTTGGCCTTTTTCGGTATTGAGAGCGACAACGAGATATTGGTTGATCAGTCAACTGACGGCAGAACGACCTACCGAAATGCATCAGAGACCTCTCGCGAGGGCGCCGAACTAACCATTAACGGTGCGCTGACACAGCAGTTAAACTTACTGGTCTCGTACAGCTATATCGATGCGGTATTTGGCGAAGGTCCGTTACAAGGTAATCAGCTGCCCGGTGTTGCCGAAAGCCAGGGTTACTTGCGTTTAAACTGGCAGCCAACCGAACAATGGCTCGTTCAAGTTTCAGGTCAGTATCGTGACGATACCCCGGTTAATGATGCCAACGACACGTTCGCACCCTCTTATACCACCTGGAATTTTGCGGTGAGCCGCGAGTGGCAATGGACAAACAGCGAATTAGACGTATGGGCCCGGGTCGACAATATCACCGACAAAGACTACGTCAGTGCGGTTGTAGTGAATCAGGGCAGTGGGCGCTCGTTTGAACCCGGAATAGGGCGACAAGCAAGCGTCGGCATAAGCTGGCGCCGACGCTTTTAAATGGTTTTAGACCATAGCTCTTAGTACATCGAGCAGGCGCTGAGCCGTCTGCTCCGATGACGCCGGGTTCTGACCGGTAATCAACATACCGTCCTGAACCGCATAGGCTTGCCAGTCATCGACTTTACGGTAGTGACCGCCTTTTGCTATGAGTTCGTCTTCCAGTAAGAAAGGAACAACATTGGTCAACTCGACGGCAGCCTCTTCTGTGTTACTAAAACCTGTGACAGTACGGCCCTGAACAATGGGGTCCCCGCTTGGCGTTTTCGCATTCAGCAATACCGCCGGCGCATGGCATACCGCCGATACCGGCTTACCTTTACTCCAGAAGTGCTCAATCAGCTTAATAGACTGCTCATTGTTGGTTAAATCCCATAACGGTCCGTGTCCACCTGGATAGAAAATAGCGTCAAAGTCGTCAGGGTCAACATCGTCCAACGTGCAAGTTGTTTCCAGCTTGTGTTGCGCTGTTGAGTCTTTCTCTAAACGCTCAGTAGCCTCGGTTTGCGCATCCGGCGCTGTACTGTTCGGATCCATTGGTGGTTTACCGCCTTTAGGAGACGCCAGCGTTACATCGACACCTGCATCCACAAAGACATAGTAAGGCGCAGCAAATTCCTCGACCCAAAAGCCAGTTTTATGGCCAGTGTCGCCAAGCTTGTCGTGTGAGGTTAAGACCATTAATACTTTCACTGGGTACTCCTTAAATTTCGTGTGAAATTCTCTGTAAACTTACGTGCATTTTACGCAAAAAGTCACCACTTTGATCACTCCGCCTCGTTATCAAGCCAGCGATACAGCGTACGGCGTGTAACACCGAGTATTTGTGCCGCCTGTGACTTATTGCCACCGGTATGCTCTAAAACTTTCCTTATGTACTGGCTTTGGTGCTCATCTAACGTTGGCCAGGCTGACGTTGCCGCCGGCTGACTGGTATCACTTTTCTCGACTATACGCTGCGGAAAGTCGTCTACCGACAGGGTCTCGTCACTGGAAAACGCAAACGCCCGCTCTATGGCGTTTTGAAGCTCCCGAACGTTCCCCGGAAATGGATACCGATACAGCAAATCTAATGCTTCCGCTGAAATTCCACGTACTGTTTTATCACTGCTTTTCTGTTGCTGCTGAAGAAAGAAGTTTGCCAATCGCTCGATATCCTCTCCTCGCTCTCGTAACGGAGGAACTCGCAGGCTAAACGTCTCCAGACGATAAAATAAATCTTGCCGGAATTTGCCCTCTTCAACCAACCGCTCTAAATCCTGGTGCGTCGCAGCAAGAATGCGAACATCAACTTGCTCTTCTTTGTCGCTACCAACGGCTCTTATCGTGCCTTCTTGTAAAACACGCAATAATTTGGCCTGAAGCGCCATTGGCATTTCGCCAATTTCATCCAACAATAAGGTGCCGCCGTCGGCTTGCTTTAAAAGCCCCTGCCGCTTATTCTGCGCGCCGGTAAAAGCCCCCGCCGTGTGACCAAAGAACTCACTTTCCATTAAGTCGGCTGGAATACCCGCACAGTTTACCGCCTGGAAAGGCTTGTCAGATCTATCACTCAGCTCATGTAAGGCTTTAGCCACTAACTCCTTACCTGTACCGCTTTCGCCGGTAATAAGAACACTGCCGCCGGTTGGCGCAATGTGTTCAATTTGGTCATAAAGCTTGCGCATAGCCGGGCTTTGTCCGACCAAGCCACCGGGACCTTTCTGCTGCTGTTTATAACGTTTCAGTTCCCGCTGTAATGAGCGATGCTCTAATATCCGTTCAACGCTCAACAGCAAGTGCTCAATATCCAGCGGTTTTGTCAGAAAGTCATCGGCACCTTTTTTCAGCGCATCAACCGCCTGGTCGACCGTGCCAAATGCCGTTATCAGCAGTAGCGCAGGCGGGTTATCGTGCTGCTTCAAGTCTTCCAGTAAGGTTAAACCCGATTCTCCGGGCAGGCGTATATCGCTGACAATTAAGTCAGGGCTTGCATTGCTGCTCTTAAAGTCTTCTAAACTTCCCCAGGCATCCACCTGGTAGCCTTCCGCTTCAAGTTCTTCGACCAAAAGCTCCTGTAATGCAGGGTCATCTTCAACAACACCTATGACAGCTTTAAGTACCGCCATTATTGACCTCCTAGTGCAGGCTTATCGGCCAGACTCGATGCCGGCAAACATAAAATGACGCGACAGCCACCCTTATCGTTATTCGTTAACGTCAATTCGCCCTGATGATCACTCAAAACATGTTTCACTATCGTCAGCCCCAAACCGGTGCCTTTACCTTGTGGTTTATTGGTCTCAAACGGGTGCAAGGCTTTTTCTTTCATATTGTCAGGCAGACCTTCACCGTCATCATCAATAATTATTTTCAACGCGCTATTGCTGTCGACCTCTGCGTTTATATTCACCACGTGCTGTGCTGCCTGTAGCGCATTACGCATCACGTTGACCAAGGCCAGTTCCAACCGTTTAATATCAACTTTTAGTGTGACAGCAGGTAACTCACCCAGTTCGACTCTGGCGGCGCCTTTGTCTTGCTCAAACTGAATGCTGGTTATTGCCGTATCTATCAAGGTTGCCAGCGCTATAGACTCTCGGTGCTGAACTGGCGTTCTGGAGAACGCGAGCAATTGGTTGACCAATCCGGTTAACCGCTGCACCTGACCGCGAACGGCCTGCAATTGACGCTGACTCTCTTCATCTTTATGGGTTCTTAGTAGCCGGCTGGCACGTCCGTCGATAACGGTAAGCGGAGCCCCAAGTTCGTGTGCAACGCCGCTGGCAACGCTTCCTATTGCCGCCATCTTTTCTTGTTCGCGTAATGCTTGCTGAAGCGAGGCTTCGTGTTGTCGGCGTTGTTCTAATTCTTTTTCGGCTTGCTCTATGCTGTCCAGCATTCGGTTAAGCCCTTGCGCAACCTCCTGCAACTCAGAAGGTCCCTCAGGTTTTACACGGGCTGTACGGTTCCCCCCAGCCACTTGCAACATGGCGTCTTTCAATTGAACCACATGTCGCCCAACGCCTCGATAGTGTCCAAAAACCAGCACCGCTATGGTAATGAGCGCAAAGGCTCCCCAGGTTAGCCAAGCATATTGGCTAAGCTCTTCGAAAGACTCATCGAAGTCACTCGCCCGGCGATTAATTTGCAGTAGCCCGATAATTCGGCCACCTCTATCGACAATGGGAAGAAACTGAGAAAAGACATCACGTCCCTCTACGCGACGGTAATCGTCCTGTTTGATGCCTGTTTGTACGGTTTGCAAAGCAAGGCGGCTGTTACTTAAATCGGTTTCCGTTACGCCCGCTTCAGCAACCTGCTCACCATAGACGTTATATACAGAGGCTCCATAAACCCGGCCAATGCTAAATACTGAGTCCAGGTTGGCCTGCACCGTATCTAAGTCGTTATTCAGCAACGCATCACTAATAGGTAAGCTAATCGCGCGTCCCAATAACTCTAAGTCGCTTTTCAGGCGGTCATTAGCATTTTCTGAAGCTACCTGAAGACCAACGGTGATTGCCGCGCCCGATATCAGCAGCATAGGAACCACAACATAAGCCAGTAGCCGCCGTTGCAGGCTCGATAGAGACCAATTGTATACTTTTGTCACACACGCCTCCTTTGACTGTGTCTTCAGGATACACATTTTTAAGGATTCTTTCTGTTGCTTTTAATCGAACTAAATAAAGCACTTTAAAAACAGTTACTTGTAAAGTTGGCACAGTCTTCGCTTTAGTAAGAGCGTTAGTAAATCTGACAGAATCAACAAGGAGATTATCATGCAAAAGACAATTATCGCATTAGCAACGGTATTCGCACTGGGTAGCACTGCAGCTATGGCTCAACAGCAACAAGCTCAAGGCAACATGGCTCAGCAACAGCAGCAAACTCAGGAAATTACCGAAGGCATGTTAGTTAAGTTTGTTTCGGCAATGGAAGAAGTACAAGGCGTTACTGAAAAGTATCGTGAAAAGTTCCAAAACGCTGAAAACCAAGAAGAAGCTCGCGGAATTCAGCAATCTGCTCAAAAAGAAATGATTGCGGCTGTTGAAGACGCAGGCCTTACTCCTCAAGAGTACAACATGATTATTCAGCAAGCTCAGAACGACGAAGAACTGCGTGCTCGTTTGGAAGAGTTAACCTCTGATTCTTAATTCGTTTTAGCGAACCCCCATTGAGAAACGGCCGGCAATTTAGCCGGCCGTTTTTATTTGTAACTACGACTAAAGTCGTAGTGGTCCCACCATAATTACCACCTATCCCCACAATTTAGCGTGTAACGCTTGATCATTTGTTAATTTGGTGTAATAACAACTAAGTACTATCGTCGATAGTTACAAGAAAAACAAAATGTTATCCATCGCGGGGAGAACAACAATGAAAACAGCATTTAAGTACTCATTATGTGCTCTAGCTGTTGGCGCACTGTTTCATTCGCCAAACAGTTTTGCACAAGAGGACGCTCAAGCAGAAGACGAGCGTTTAGAACGAATTCAGGTTACAGGTTCACGTATTTCGAGAACCGATATGGAAGGCGCTTCTCCAGTCGAAGTTATCGACAGGGAAAGTATTGAAGCTTCCGGTTTTAACAACCTTCAACAACTTTTAGAGCGTCTGCCATCTGCCGGTGTAGGCACCTTCTCAACTCAGGGTAACAGTCAGGACACCACTGCAAACGGTGCCGCTGCAATCAGTTTGCGTGGCTTTGGTGCCGATTCGACCTTAGTTCTGTTAAATGGACGTCGTGTCGCTGTATCTTCGTTCGCAGAAGGCGTTGCTAATTCATTTGTCGATATTAACTCGATTCCAGTCGCAGCCATTGAACGTATCGATATTCTTAAAGACGGTGCGTCGGCTATTTATGGTTCTGACGCCGTAGCCGGTGTTGTAAACATTATTCTACGCGACGATTTCGTCGGTACTGAATTAACAGCTAGTCACGGTGGTACCACCGGTGATGTGAACTACGAAGAAACCAGCATGAGCTTAGTCTGGGGTACCGGTGGTGATGACAGTAACACCACCATGATTCTAGACTACTGGAAAAACACCTCTATAGTCGGTGCTGAATTTGGTCGTAACGGCACAGCAAACCAAGCACCTTGGGGTGGTAACGATTTCCGTTCTTCTCGTGGTTTCCCAGGAAGCTTTATCGTTGACGGAGCTGAGCAACCCGATCCAGATTGCCCTCCTGGCTCTGAAGTAGGTACTCGCTGTGTATTTGATTACGGTCCTTATGCTCAAATCTTCCCTGAAGCAGAGCGTGTGGGCGCAATAATCCAGTCTCGCAAAGAGTTTTCTCGTGACGTCGAAGGTTACATTGAAATAGCCGCTCAGCATAACCGCTCTAAAGCCGGTGGTGCACCAACACCTTTAGATGCTGACGCTGGTCTTTATGTGCCAGCAGACCACCCTAACAACCCTTGGGGTGAGCGTGTAGACATCAACTTTTTCCGTACCGTTGATGCAGGCCCTCGTATCTGGGACGTTGAGTCGGATACCTTACGCTTTATTGCTGGTTTACGCGGTGATTTAAATGGCTGGGGCTGGGATGTTTCTTACCAGAAAGGCCGCAGTGAAGGTATGCAGACAGGTTCTCGTGAACAAGGCTGGGTGCGCACTGACTTCCTACAAGAAGAAATTAACGCCGGGAACTACAATCCATTTGGCGGTACGATTAACGACCCTGAAGTCATTAACGACATAACAACCTCTTTGGTTCGTCGTGGTGAGTCACACTTAACGGCTATTGATGCAAGCATCGCGGGTGAAGCTTTCCAGCTAGGCGATCATTATGTGTCTATGGCGGCCGGTCTTGAGTATCGTGAAGAAGACGTATTTGACCAGCCAGATGATCAGTTCCAACGCGGTTTAATTTTTGGTACTGAGTCAGTACAGGCAGAAGCAGAACGCGATCAGTGGGCAGCTTACATGGAGTTCTTAATTCCAATTACTGACACACTCGAGCTGACTGCTGCTGGTCGTTATGATGATTACAGTGATTTTGGATCAACCTTTAACCCTCAGTTTAAGCTTCAATGGCGTCCAACAGAAGACGTAACCCTTCGCGCGTCTTATGGTGAAGGTTTCCGCGCACCATCACTGGCTCAAATTGGTTTAGGTCCGTCTCAAGTATCGACATTCTTCACAGATACCTACCGCTGTGAAACGGATGGTGAAAGCTGTGTCCCGCTTGACTACACTATTGTATTCTCAGGCTCAGACGGCTTGCAGCCAGAAGAATCATCTAACTATAACTTAGGTGCTGTTTGGCAGATTACAGATGATTTCGATGTTTCAGCTGACTACTGGTCCATTGAGCAAGACAACAAAATTGTTCAAAACGATTTTGAAAACGTTTATGACGAAAATTGTAATGACCAAAGTAGCGACGTCTGCGTTCGCCGCGCCCCTCTACCTGGCGACGAGTTAGGTGAGCTCGCAACGCTGTATAACACTTATGTCAACTTATCAAGCCAGGAAGCTGCCGGTCTTGATTTATCAGCCAACTACAACTGGGATACTCAAGGTATGGGTACGGTTCGATTTGGCTTTGATTGGTCATACATGAGTAAGTTTGAAAAAGACGGTATCGACTACGCCGGTGAATATGAGTATCCAGAGCATCGCTGGACAGGTCGTGCTGAGTGGAGCCAGGATGCGTTAGGGGTTAATTTAAACCTTAACTACATTGGTGAGTTTGAAGACTACCAGGCACCGGCTTTAGTTGAGAGTGAAGAAACTCGTATGGTTGATAAACAACTACTGGTTGATTTACAAGCTTACTATGACGTGACTTCTCAGCTTCGCGTTACTCTTGGTACAACTAACCTGTTTGACGAAGAGCCACCAGAAGCGTTTAACACTGACCTTTACGGTTATGCTCCAAGCGTTCACAACCCTCGTGGTCGCTTTGTTTATACCAAAGTCAGTTACTCGTTTTAATAACTAAGTCTTAGCAGACTGTAAAATCCGCAATCAGTTAGGTCTGATTGCGGATTTTTTTGATCATATCTCCTATGCTTTACGTAACTTATTAAACTAAAAAGAATTAACGCAAGGAGACAGCGACGTGAAAGCATCCGATTTATTCGTAAAAGCTCTGGAGAACGAAGGTGTTGAATACGTTTTCGGTATTCCGGGCGAAGAAAATCTGGACTTATTAGAGTCTCTTTCAAAATCTAATATCGAGCTTATTCTAACTCGTCATGAGCAAGGTGCCGGCTTTATGGCCGCCACTTATGGTCGACTTACCGGCAAACCAGGTGTTTGTTTGTCGACGTTAGGACCGGGCGCGACCAACCTGGTCACTCCGGTCGCTTATGCGCAGCTAGGTGCTATGCCTATGGTCGTAATTACAGGCCAAAAACCTATTAAAGAGCGCCAGCAGGGTCAGTTCCAGATTATCGATGTTGTCGACATGATGACGCCTATTACCAAATACACCCAGCCTATTATTAGCGCTAATAGTATTCCGGCACATATCCGCGAAGCCTTTCGCCGAGCGGAAGATGAACGCCCCGGTGCTTCACACCTGGAACTATCGGACGACATTGCTCGTGAGGAAGTGAGTGCTAACCCAATAACTCCGAGTTTCTCGCGCCGCCCTATAACTGAACATAAAGCGGTTCGTCATGTTCTGCAATTACTGAAAGATGCAAAACATCCGGTGTTACTTATTGGTGCTGCGGCAAACCGAAAAATTACGGCGAAAATGTTAAGAGCCTTTGTCGATAAAACCGGCATTCCGTTTATTACGACTCAAATGGGTAAAGGGGTTATCAACGAAGATCACCCTCGCTGGTTGGGCAACGCTGCGGTTTCAGACGGTGACTACCCGCACCGTGCCATTGAAAAAGCAGACTTAATTCTTAATGTGGGGCACGATGTTGTCGAGAAGCCGCCCTTTATGATGAAAACGGGCGTAAACGACGACAGAAAAGTGGTTCACATTAATTTCCAGGGTGCCCAAGTCGACTCTGTCTACTTCCCGCACGCCAGTATGATTGGTGACATTGGTAACAGCATTTGGCAACTGAAGGAAGGTATTGAGCCACAAGAGCACTGGGACTTTGACTTTATGCTGAAAGTCCGCGATCACATGCGTGACCATACCGACGAAGGTGCCGATGACGATCGCTTTCCAATTCTACCTCAGCGTTTAGTTGAGGATGTTCGTGACGTTATGCCAGATGATGGTGTTATTGCACTGGATAACGGCATTTATAAAATTTGGTTTGCCCGTAATTATCCGGCGCGTGAGCCGAATACCGTATTGCTGGATAACGCATTAGCTTCTATGGGTGCGGGCTTACCTTCGGCAATGGCTGCCAAACTGGTCAACCCTGAGAAAAAAGTCATGGCAATATGCGGAGACGGTGGGTTCATGATGAACTCACAAGAGCTTGAAACCGCAGTGCGCATGAATCTGGACATTGTCATTGTTATTCTTAACGACAGTGGCTATGGCATGATTAAATGGAAACAACAGCACATGGGTTTAAGCGACTATGGTTTAGACTTCAATAATCCGGACTTTGTGAAGTACGCTGAGTCCTATGGCGCTAAAGGGTATCGCGTGGACAGCACCGAAAACTTGATACCACTGATGAAAGAGTGCCTGGACAAACCAGGTGTACACCTCATTGATGTTCCCATGGACTACTCACAAAACGACCGACTGTTGAACGAAGAAATTCCTGAACGCAGCCGGGCGATAAAAGCCTATTAAGCTTTAGATGGGTCGGTATCCGCGAAGTAGGGGTAGTCGTTGAGCTTATCAACGAAAGCCTCAAGTCGCGGGTACTTATCCAAATTAAAACGCTGACGGAATAACCCCCAACTTAAAAAGCAGCCCAACCGCAGCTCGCCATCACTGAATGGATGTGGACCCTCGTACGCCACTGCGTGATCTTTTTCTTCCATCAACTGCAATATATCATTGATGCGCTCTTGCTGGCGCTGCAAATAAGGCGCCTGTGAACTTTTTATACCATCTTTTTCCAGCAAGAAAATATTGATGGCAGCATCCATTGCCGTATTGACCAGACAGTATTGATCGAAGTCTTTTGTATCGGCAAAGAAACGCTCACCAGCTTTCTCCCGCACGTACTTTAAAATACTGGTTGAATCATGCAGTCGTAAATCGTTATGGTGCAAAAACGGGACCTTTTTCGCCGGGCTCAGTTTTGCGCTTGTGTCGAAGTCAGTCTCTGTTAGCGAAAACTTCGTGTCCGTTTCTAGCAAGGCAATACGGCAATGTCTTACATAAGGTGACGTATAACTGCCAAACAATTCCATGGTAAACCTCCGTTAATGATCACGACAGGCTTCGTCCGGATATTCCAGCTCTATAGTGGTATGAGCTAATTCAAACTCGGCCAATTGTTCTGATATTTTTTCTTTTAACACCGCTCTCTCAGTGCTGGTTAACTCCTTTGATACCACAATATGTGCTGTTAATACATGGCGTTCACCATCAAGCGACCAAAAATGTAAATGGTGTGCGTTATCGACTAAATCCAACGCCACCAACTTTTTATGGATTTGCTGATATATTTCTGGGTCAGGAGAAGCCTGAACAAATAGCTTAATAGTCGACCCTAAGTGGCGTATTACGTTCACTAAAATAAACAGGGTAAACGCAATAGACAATAAAGGATCTAAAATAGGCCAGTCGACAAACAGTAAGACAATAGAGACAACCAGCACTGCAAGCCAACCGAGAACATCTTCCAGCAAATGCCAGTTCAATACCCGTTCATTAAGTGACTGACCTTTCGAGAGTTTGAATGCCGCATAACCGTTCACAATAACACCAAATACGGCCAGCAAAGCCATGCCTTCAGCCATAGGCATAACCGGATTCCACAGCCTTGGAATCGCCTCAAACAGAATCCAGATAGAACCGGCTGTAAGAATAACTGCATTGATAAAGGCGCCGACTAAGGAGAGACGACGGTAGCCATAAGTAAAGGTATTGGTCGCGTCTTTACGACTGAATTTATCCAGCAACCAGGCCATACCAATAGAGATACTGTCTCCTAAGTCATGAACCGCATCGGCAAGTATCGCGGTACTGTTGGTCAGCACTCCGCCAATAAACTCGATAACTGTGAAGCACAGGTTTAAGAAGAACGCCCAGCCAATGCGCTCTGAAGCCGTATCATGATGATGATGGTGATGCATAGTGCTCCTAACTTAACAATTCTTTGTTCTAATAAGACTCTCAAATAGTATAAGCAATCATACCGCCTGCTAGCCAAAGAACACTGACTACACACAAAGCATTCATTACTTTATCCCCAACAGACGACCCGCCGTGGTCATGATGATGGTGGTGCTCATGCTCTTTTTGTTTCTTACGCCAAAGTACAACCATGACAGCGCTAAGTAGTAAGAAAATAACATTCAGCACAAAACCATAATTGAGTTTGAAGTGTTCTTGCTTAGCCGGTGAGGACCATTGAGACGCATCGGGTAAGGCATCAAAGGCCAACAATCCGTAATGCATAGCAAGAGACGCCGCTACCAGGCAAATAAAAAGCATTAAAGCAATGTACAGAGCCATTTTCCAACCATAGTAGCGGGCATTAATTTTCAGCACTGGCAGCACAATTAAGTCAGAGAAAATGAATGCCATAACACCCGCGAAGGCAACCCCTTCACCAAACAGAACAGCTGCCAGCGGAATGTTCCCCATGGAACCTATAAAAGTAAAAAACGCGGCAATAGGACCTACAACAGCCTGTTGCAATAATGACCAGAAACCTGGCTCACCTTGAGTACCCACACCAATAAACAGCCACTCGAAGAAAGCACTGGGCACAAAGGCAGAAATAACACCAGCTACGGTAAAACCAATAAGAACATCCTGCCAGACCATCTGCCATTCCATCACATATTTCTGGCCAACTTTTTGCCAGGTATCGACACTGAGCAAATCGGAAAGCGTACTTTCATGATGGTGCTCGTCGTCTTCATCTTCCTCTTTACGGGCACTTTTAATGAGGTTTTGGGGGTTGGTTAGGGTGATGAATAACCAGACGAAGAGAATAAGCAACAATCCGCCGACATACTCACCAACGACAAATTGCCAGCCTAGAAATATTGAAATAACAAAACCCAGTTCAATAACCAGGTTTGTAGAGGCCAGCATGAAAGCCATAGAGGCGCTAAACGCTGCGCCTTTGTTAAATAAAGCCCGGGTCGTTGAAAGTGCAGCGAAACTACAGGAGCTAGAGATAAAACCAAAGAAGGTACCCAGCGACACAGACTTTAAGTCATTGCCGCCCATTGCTTTGCGCATGCGCCGCTTAGTAATAAGCACTTGGATTAAGCTACTGATCAAATAACCTAATACAAACGCCCATAACGCCATCCAGAAAAAGCCAAGGCTGGTGTACGCCGATTCGCCCCATAGCGATATGAAATTATCCATAATGGCTCCTTATCGTTACGCTCTTCTATTATAGCTACGTATTTTTTAAAAGTTTGATCGCTTTTCGGGTATTTACTGTGAGAAGAGACGGCAACCAACAAAGCACGTTATGACAATTATCCAACTAAGCTCTTTCTTTATTTTCACTAGCTTTTAACCAATAAAGAAAAACATCCACCGCTCCACTGAGAGAGGAAAACAAAAAGATAAATTTAGTTGCCTGCCATGAAACTAGACTAAAATGTTGCACAGTCAACTCTTCGTTTAGTCCAAGTTTAATAGCGAAAATAGTGAATATAATAGCAGCACTTATGACTAACCAGTGTAGTGGCAGACTAAACCCGAA
>NZ_DGMK01000005.1:0-8526 GCF_002388365.1 Idiomarina sp. UBA4520
AACCATTAAATCCGTATACCCAAATTGTGCAAAATGCCACACTGCTCAACGGTTCGCTCATTTGAGCAGCTGTTGCGCAAGGTTTTTAACTGTTGTCGAAGGTGGCTGAGTTCTTGAATTCGGGCTTCCACTTGCTCGATGTGTGTGTCGATCATTCGGTTGACGTCATCGCATTGTGTGTCAGGCGATCCGGTTAACGCTAACAGTTGCCGGATCTCTGATAAAGCGAGGTCAAGATTGCGGCAGTGCTTGATAAACATCAGCCGTTCAATGGCAGTTGCATCATACAAACGAAAATTCCCTTCGCTGCGCTGGGTAGATGCCAACAACTGTTCTTTTTCATAATAACGAATTGTCTGCACTGAGCAGCCGGTCATTTTCGCCAGTTCACCGATTTTCACCGCATTGATCTCCAACACTTGACTCTATAGTTACAATAGAGTTTAAACTGGGCACTACGGGTATAACAAGGGCTTTTTATGGCAGAGCAATGCAGCGGCACCTGCGGGACTGTGAACAATTCAGAGGGTTGTGTCACTCAGGATTCAGTAGACAAAGCAAAGATAGATACCGGTTACGTTAGCGAATACCGTGTAGCCAAGATGGATTGCCCTTCGGAAGAAGGCATGATCCGCATGGCGCTGGATAGCGTTAACCCAAAGGTGACGTTGGAATTTGATACCCCCAATCGAAAGGTTCGCATTTTTCACGGTGACAACGCGGCAACCATTGAGGCTCGAATGCACGCGCTTGGACTGGGGGCGACGCTTGAGCACACTCATCCAGTGGAAAATAATGTCTTCATCCAGGCTCAAGTATCGGCCCAACAAACGTCACAAAATGAAGCCCGTATACTCAAATGGTTGTTAGTCATTAATGCGGTCATGTTTGCGGTTGAAATCACGGTCGGCTGGCTGGCTCAATCCACGGGATTAATCGCCGACTCACTGGATATGTTTGCCGATGCTGCGGTGTATGGCGTATCGCTTTATGCCGTTGGGCACAGCGTTCGGATGAAGCTGCGCGCCGCACATTTGTCCGGCTGGTTGCAGGTGATATTAGCCTTAGGCGCCTTGAGTGAAGTATTGCGGCGATTTTGGTATGGCAGCGAGCCAGTTTCCAGCCTGATGATGAGCTTCGGTTTGGTCGCATTGATGGCTAATGCTTGGTGTTTGGTATTGATTGCTAAAAACAGAGATGGCGGTGCACACATGAAGGCGAGTTGGATTTTCTCCGCCAACGATGTCATTGCCAATCTTGGCGTCATTTTGGCGGGCTTTTTGGTCGCTTGGACGGGATCGCGGTATCCGGATTTACTGATCGGCCTCCTTATTGCTGTGATTGTGCTCAGTGGCGCACGTCGAATTTTACAACTTAAGTCCTAAGGTGCGGACCAAGTGGCTAAATTCAACGCTTTTACCGGCCGGACCTCTAAAAGACAGAAAGTTTTGTAACTTCGAAGGGTTACGGTTCAAAACTTACTTCACTTACAATTATAATTACTTATCAGATAGTTAGCCTTAATTTGGCGATTATTGTACAAATCCCGGTGTCCCCTCTTAGTGGGAATAAAAAGTGGTCTATTTAAATGGAGAGTTACCATGTTGTCTGAAAAAAGTCTCTTTCACAGCTTAGCCCTGCGCACTGTGATGGTATTTACTGCACTCGCTGGGTTAAGTGCATGTGAAGAAGCCCCCACGCCTCCCAAAGCAGTCTCATCAACACCGGTAACGCTTTACAAAGTGCAGCACTCAGACGAAACCATCGCTAAATTCCCGGGGCAAGTGGAAGCGGCTGAGTATTCAAACCTTTCGTTTCGCATTGGCGGCAAACTCCAAGAACTCAAAGTAAAAGCGGGCGAGGAAGTTAAAGAGAACCAACTTATCGCTAGACTTGATGATAGAGACGCGAAAGCACAGTTAGCCACTGCCCAGTCTCAGTTTGACGTGTCATCGGCTATGTTTGAACGCATGGAGGCTTCCGTTGAAAAAGGCGCGGTAAGCCGCTCTACTTTTGATGAAGCGAAAGCCAATTTTTTAGCCGCTAAAGCCAGTCTGACCAACGCACAGGACCAGCTAAGCTATACGGAGCTTCGCGCACCGTTTGCGGGGCTTATAGCGTCTGTTCCTGTTGAAAATTACCAAGTCATTGTACCGCAGCAAACCATTGCCGAGCTTCATATGCCTGGTGCAATCGACGTTACGTTTCAATTACCAGAGCAAAAAATGCGTATGATTGATCGCTCACGAGCCCGTGAAAATCGTACATCTGAAATGGCATGGGTGAGCTTTTCAGGTATGCCAGACAAGCGTTACGCGGCCATGTATAAGGATCACGAAAGCACCACGCGACAAGGCGAGCTTAGCTATGAGGTAACAATTACTCTGCCAGAACCAGACGACATCAATGTTCTAGCGGGCATGAGCGCCACCGTATTACTTGATATGTCGAAACTCATTGAGTCTAACGCAAAACTTTGGCTAGTGCCTTTTGGTGCGGTGGTTACCGACAATGCAAATCCAGACAAAGCGATTGTATGGCGTTTTAAACCCAGTGATAACGACGCGACGAGGGGCACCGTAGAAGCAGTAGAAGTGATGATTACGCGCGGTATTTCCAACGGTCTGTTAGTTGAAGGCCCGCTAAACGACGATGATAAAATCGTTGCTGCTGGAGCTCATCTTGTAAAAGAAGGCCAAGCTGTTACGGAGTGGACGAAAGAAGGGGGCCTATAAGCCATGGTCGAGTATTTTTTTCGTCAAAAAGTAATTAGCTGGATGGTCGCCATCATCTTGGGTGTTGGCGGCATTGTGACTTTTCTTGGCTTAGGTCAGCTAGAGTTTCCCGAATTCACCATTAGAAATGCTCTGGTTATTACTCAATACCCAGGGGCAACGCCTGAGCAAGTTGAGGAAGAAGTTACGCTGCAGCTTGAAAAGGCAATTCAGCGTATACCCAACGTGAAACGAATCAGCTCAGTAAACATGGTTGGGCTATCGCAAATTACCGTTGAGCTTAAAAGAAGTGTCCAGGCCAAGGACCTAGAGCAATACTGGGACAACTTGCGCCGTAAAGTGGGCGATGCACAAGCATCGCTGCCACCTGGCACCAGCACCTCGATTGTGAATGATGACTTTGGTGACGTTTTTGGCCTGCTGCTTACTCTTAAAAGCGAAGACTACTCCCTTAAGCAAATGGAAGACTTTGCAGATTTAATGCAGCGAGAGATTCAGCTTGTTGACGGTGTAAAAAAGGTGTCGATTGCCGGTACCGTTAATGAACAGATTATTGTGTCGTTAGATCACGATAAAATGAAAACCCTTAATGTTTCTGCAGAATCCATTGCTGGCCTTTTAACCGCGCAAAATGTAGTGGGCAACGCGGGTTCGATTAAGGTTCAGGGCAAGCGCCTGTCCATACAGCCCACTGGCGAATTTGATAACCTAGAAGCGTTAGGTCAGGTGGTGATTGGCTCACCGGCAAGCGCCCTTATTCGCTTAACAGATATTGCGACTATTGAGCGCAAGCTTAACGATACCCCTTCAATCCTTTATCACAGTTCTGGCACGCCGGCTCTGTCAATTGGTGTGTCGTTCGCGTCGGCGGTAAATGTAGTTGATGTAGGTAAACGGCTTGATAGCAAAATAGCCGAGCTAGAGCAGCGTATGCCCCTGGGTATGACGCTGGATACCGTTTACAACCAGCCTACAGTGGTCGACGATTCTGTAACTGGCTTTCTTATTAACCTTGTTGAAGCCGTGGCCATCGTTATTTTCGTGCTGCTACTTTTCATGGGCTGGCGCAGTGGCGTTCTGATGGGGCTCATTCTTGTGCTTACCATTCTCGGCACCTTTATATTGATGTCGGTAAAAGGCATTGAGTTGCAAAAAATCTCCTTGGGTGCGCTTATTATTGCTCTGGGCATGTTGGTCGACAACGCCATCGTGGTAACCGAAGGCATGTTGATTGGTGTGAGAAAAGGGCAAACCAAACTTCAGGCGGCAAAAGACGTGGTGTCGCAAAATGGGTTGCCGCTGCTTGGCGCGACTGTGATTGCCATCACCGCTTTTGCGCCAATTGGTCTATCGCCAGATGCCACAGGTGAATTCGTCGGCTCCCTCTTCTGGGTACTGTGCTTTTCGCTTTTCTTAAGTTGGATCACCGCACTTACCATTACCCCCTTCTTTTTCGACTTACTGTTTAAAACTGAAAAAGAGCGCGGTGCTAATGACGAAGATGACGACCCATATAAGGGCATTATTTTTACGGTATACAAGCGTGTGCTTACTGCTGCTATCAATCATCGTTACGTGACAATTGTACTGGTACTTGTTGCATTAGTAGGCAGCATGGCGTCAGGTAAATTCGTAAAAAATGCATTTTTCCCAGATTCATCCACACCGCTGTTTTTCGTCGATTTATGGTTGCCTGAAGGTAGCGACATCTTAACCACCGAGCAGTCTATTCGTCGCTTAGAAAACAACGTGTTAGGCATGGAGAATATCGCCAACGTAACAAGCGTTATTGGCGGTGGAGCACAGCGCCTTACCCTCACCTATGCGCCAGAAAACAGATACGCCAGTTATGGTCAGCTTATCGTTGAAACTGATACGGTTGAGTCTCGTGATGCTCGTATGCGAGAAATTATCGAGCTGGTGCGAGAAGACTTCCCTAATGTGCAATACAAGGTAAAAGCACTGCAAGTAGGCCCTTCTGCAAAAGCGGCAATTGAAGCGAGAATTTACGGACCAGAGCCTGAAGTTTTGCGTGAGATTAGCAGCGACATTGAAGCCATATTTCAAGCAGAGAAAACCATGGACAGCGTTCGCTTGTCGTGGAGCAACAAAGTCCCATTTGTTGAACCTGTGTTTCTGGAAGAACAAGCTAGGCGTATCGGCGTAACGCGAGATGCCGTTCACACCGCATTTTTACTGAACAATGAAGGTGAAACTGTGGGCCTTTACCGCGAAGGTAGTGATTTAATACCTATCGTCATGCGCAACGATCCAAACCAGCGCTATGACATAGATAACCTCGCCTCACTCAACGTATGGAGCCAAGAACAAGGTAAATATATAAGCATGGCTGATGTTATCAGCAATGTGGATGTATCGCTTGATAACCCTATCATCAAACGCCGCAACCGAGTGCGGATGCTGGCGGTTTCTGCAGAGCCCATGCCTTTATCCGGTGAGACGGCTGCGAGCGTGCAAGCTAAAGTTCGCCCTCTTGTAGAAGAGCTTAAACTGCCTGATGGCTACCACATTGAATGGGGCGGCGAATACGAGACATCAACAGACGCGCAAAGCGCCCTATTTGCAAGTATGCCTATTGGTATATTAGGTATGTTCATTATCACCGTTTTGCTGTTTGGCAAGCTTCGTCAGGCGTTAGCGATATGGGGCGTAATTCCACTCACCACTATCGGCATTATTGGCGGGTTGGTGCTAGTTGGTGCACCCTTTACGTTCATGGCGCTGCTCGGCAGCTTAAGCCTTATTGGTATGGTGCTTAAAAACGGGATCGTATTAATGGAAGAAATAAACGTACAGGCAAAGGGTAACAGTGGCGCATTCGATGCCGTAGTAGCCGCGTCAGTATCTCGTGTACGTCCCGTTTCAATGGCAGCCATCACCACCATACTGGGTATGATCCCGCTGTTTTCTGATGCGTTCTTCGCGTCAATGGCAGTTGTTATTGTATTTGGTCTGACCGTTGCCACCGTACTTACACTGCTTATATTGCCTGTGCTGCACTGTACGTTCCACGGTATAAAGTCAGAATAAAAAGCCTACAACCCACTCGTACAAAAAAAGCTGGCTCTCTTTTTAGGTTGTCAGCTTTTGCTCATACCATTCCCCTCTATCTTTGGTTTTAAACCAGCCGTCTTCGCTAAAACTTTCAGCAGTCACCTCGGTCATGCCCTCAGTTACTACACGTTCGGCGATGTAAGCAAGCGGTAGATAGGAAAAGAGTCTACCGCTGTGATTTACGATAAGCCACCTTGCGATATCGGCACAGGGACATGCATCTGCTCGAAATTTCTGTCATTCCAGCGAGAGCTGGAATCCAGAGCTGTTGGATTCTGAGTCGAGCTCAGAATGACGAGCGTGGTGGACCTCACCCTAAACTACCCAACATCATCACCCTGCCCCCCCTATCTTGTCACCCTGAACTTGATTCAGGGTCCACGTAACAAATGTATTAAATTCAGCAGGGCGCACAGCCTCAAATTTGGAACGGCTATATATTTTGGTCTAGAAGGACAACGAGGGTTCAGCGTGTCTGCACCTTTTATCTAACCCGTCAGAATTAACACATGCTGAACACACATGGACTGTATAAAAAATAAACAAAAAATATCTTGACCACCCCCTTCCCAATGCTAGGATATCCAAACATACACATATGTTTTTCAATTAAAAGCCGACCACAACTGCGTTAGAACATTGACACCCTATAACGATATCACCCTCTCTTAGTGCTGTAGGAGGTAAGTGCAAAAAGGACATTTTATGCTCAACCCTACATGCTTTGCTAAACCGTGCCAAACATTGACCATTAAGGCCCTTGCTACGCTCTTTTTGCTGGCGATAAGCGGATGGGTCAATGCCCAAGTAGCTAAATCAACCCAAGATCTGATAAAAGAACTGGAATCCGCATCAGCGACGTGCACCGGCGCTTGCCGAACTACCTGTAGCGACAGCGCTACTCTCCTAGCAGACTGGGGAACGGTCTCTGGTCATGAGCAAGAAGCGAGTATAAGAAATATTAACGCTATGTACTACCCACTGTGTCAGCTGTATTTAAGGCCAGTTGCACGTGTGTCAAATGGGTACTTTTCAGGAATCAGTGAAGTAGTTGTCATCAAGATAGACGCAATATAACTGGTCTTTGGTACTGAAATCCGCAATGAGATATGTGAAAGCCCTTACCTCAACATGTTGCATGTTCAAGTGATGGTCTGTTTTTTGTGCTTCATGCGCCAAAATCGAAGTCGCGTTGAATGATGTAGTCACTGAATGAGGCTGTGGCTGGTGGAGCTCGAAGTGGCGGCATTAGAGAATCGTTTTTTGCTTCAAGAAGAGTCTGCTTGTCAAGGTGCGCCAAAATCTTATGGATAACAGCCGGATCCGTAATACAAGTAATAATTTTGACGTTGGTTTTTTCACAAGCCTCACAGACTGTGATGTCAATATTGAATACTCTTTTTAACCTTTGTGCCCACGACATGCTTCGCGCATGGTATGGTTTATCTGAATCTTTCAGATGCTCTGCTAAGCGAGGGCTATTCTTACCGCGTTGTGAAGCCGTTACCTCGGCACGCACCTTAGCATTGGGAGCAAACACGCCATAAAACCTCGTAAGGTTTAGCCTCGGCACTGGCACCAGTGCCGCGAGCTTGCCTATGAAATCCAAGGGAGTAAAAAAGACATGTGTGGTACCGTCTTGATAGGGAGTTTTCAGTTGATATCTTACTTTTCCTGAATCGGTTAGACTCAATCGTTGCTCGCTTAACGCTGGCCTTGAGATATATCTGCATAGCCTTTCCAGTTTGTCAGTTTGATGGCTGTCTGCAAACACCCCAGCGTGTAAGCTAAAACCGTTTATTTGAGCTAATTGACCGTAATGTTGTTCGTCTTTGGCAGGTAAGGTTTGCAAGGCAAAGACTTTTTTGCCTGTATCTGGTCCTACAGCAATGCGGTAATTGACAGAGGCTGCTTGCAAGGGCAGTAAACTATCTTCGTCATCCATGGGTAAATCGAGAAATGTGTTGTCCATATCCCGTTGAACGAGCCCGGCCTTCTCCAAGTAGGTCGCGATGCGATGGCTAATGACATTCACGAGGGTTTCCATATCATTGTGGTTTGGTGCTTTAACGCACTTGAATTTGGACTGTCCACACTCCTGAGTGATAACGCCTTCCAAAAAGAGCATGTGAAAGTGAATATTGAGATTCAGTGCACTACCAAATCGCTGAATGTAAGTCACCGCTCCTGTGTTTGCTTGCTTCTTAAGATACCCAGCCCGATGCACAATATCGCAAGAAATAGCACGATGAATGATTTGCATGATTTTACTTAAGTGTTTGGGATACCTAGCTAGAAGTAGACGAAGCGGGATGGGTAAACTCAATACCCATTGGCGTACAGGGTAACCGTGAAGAACATCTTCAACTAACAACTTGGCACTTTCTGCCATCCTTCTTGCACCGCAACTTGGGCAAAATCCCCTGCGTTTGCAGCTGAACGCCAGCAGTTTCTCATGCTTGCAGTCGTCACAAACTACACGCAAAAAACCATGCTCAAGCCGACCACACCTAAGAAACTCTTCAAACTCTTTTACCACATGAAGTGGTAACGACTTCCCTTTTTGTGAAAGCTGCTTCTGAAATTCTGGGTAGTGGCGTTCGACCAATTGATACAGTAACGTCTGCTCTGGACGATGTCGTTTATAGGTATGAGAGTGAGTTACTAGCAATGGCGCCTTTATCTTGAATTGGCTGTAGTGGTCAACAAAACCCGG
>NZ_DGMK01000017.1:0-77411 GCF_002388365.1 Idiomarina sp. UBA4520
GACACAGAATTCTGAACACTACCCCCCTTTCGGGGCTCTTTATATTTCTAGTATAAGTTATTGAGGTGCAGCTTCACTACTCGTTTCAGCGTTTAGCTCCTGGCGCACTTCTCTCACAATAGGACGGTTAATCCGTATCATAGCGCGTAACTCTTCAATATATTCAACACCACGTTCAGAATAACTTTCCAAACCGACAATTAAGTCATTTGCCGTTATATCTTCATTATCTAAACGCTTCTGCTCGCGTAGCAAACGTAAGTCTAAATAAGCACCGTGGGTATTAATGTTTCGCATGTAACTTTTTACCGAATCATTCACTGAGTCAAATTTAGCGACTTCGTGACGGCCGTCTTCTTCGCGGCCTCTGGGGACAAGACCACAGCCTTTCACATAACACCATTGGCCAAACAAGTTAAGGCCCATCCGGGAGAAGCGAGAAGTTCCCCAGCCTGACTCATTAGCCGCCTGAACCAACACCATCATTTCAGGAATGATATCCATACGACGTTTTAACAAGCCGAATAAGTTGTCATCAATGGCTATGTCTTCTTCTAAACGGTAATACTCGATCCAGTCATCAATCTTTTGTTTATCGTCAGCGGTTAACTGGCCTTCTTGAAAACGCCCATAAACGTCTTTTAAATACGCCCGCTCATGTAATATATGAATGTTTTCCGCTTCAACCATAGGCAGTAAAAAGCTAAAAAAGGCTTCTTTTTTCTCGGACACATCTGTCATTGCCGAAAACTCAGGCATGGTTGTTTTAATCTCGACATCCGGAATAGGCGGTAAGTGTGCAACGACCGAAGCGTCTTCCTTTTTAGGTGGCTCTTTTGGAATAAACCAAGGCGTTAACAGCGCCGCAATACAAAGAACAATGAATAAAATTATCGTAACTATTCGCATACATTCCTCAAATAAGCCTTAAATAGAAATATTGTCAGACGGCTCTGGGTCATCGTTATTAATAATAGTTACGCCAATAATCTCTTTATAGACCACACCAATCAGGTTATAAATCATTGGCAACATCCAAATCAAACCTAAGCCAAATGGAATAATCGCCAAAAACAAAGCCCCCATAATGAGTAAAAAGAGCACAATAAATTTTGGCAACTTGTAGTGGGTAATGCGGAAAGAGTAATACAGTGCATTCAATGGGCTGGTACCACGCTCGATAACCAACGGCATAGCTAAAGCCAGAACCACGGTTAAATACAGCGAGCCAAGTAGCCCTAAATTCGGGTGTAACTGCCCCAGTAACAAAGTCAGAATAATATTTAAAACGGTCGCAATTAGTGAGACTACAATAAGCGGCATTAAGCGCTGAAAACCGTCAAATACTTGTGTCGCTTTTGTTTTTATATCAACGCTGTGCTTTATGCCCATCAGCATAAGGCCACCGAGCAATGGCGCATTAATAACCGCTTGAATAATACTGGTGACAAACTGCAGTTCCAGCGAGTTTTCAAAACTTTCCAGCGAAAAGAAATTAATCAGTACCAGCACCATTAACACGTTAATGCCGAATAAAATTAAAAAGCCGCCTAACAAAGAGCCAAGATGGCTCTTTGTGACATTAAATGATTGCTCTATGACACTTTTTAACGAAAAATCGTACTTACCAGTTAACGCATCGGTTAATGAGCCGCCTACTATTAGCTTGTTATCATTCACAAAAATTACCACACTTTAATTGCTGAGTCGGTTAAAATAGCGCCCGCTATACTAGAGCATACGCATCGACAATCCAATAAATTCGATAACCCCTGAAGGAGTATCATGCAGAAAAAGCGTAAAGAACGTCCTGCGAACCCCAAATTGGTCTTGCTTAATAAACCTTACGGTGTTCTATCGCAATTTAGTGGTGAAGCTGACGATGATACCTTAAAAAATTATATTCCTCATAAGGATGTTTATCCTGCCGGGCGTCTCGACAAAGACAGCGAAGGCTTGCTGCTGCTTACCAACGACGGTGTCTATCAGGCGAGACTTGCGAACCCCAAGTATAAGGTATGGAAGACATACTGGGTTCAGGTCGAAGGCGAACCGACTGAAGAGCAACTGGAGCAATTGCGTAACGGTGTTGAACTCAAAGACGGAATAACGCGCCCGGCAGAAGCTTTTGTTATGCCCGAGCCTAATGACTTATGGCCTCGTAACCCGCCTATTAGAGAGCGAAAGTCTGTACCCGATACCTGGCTTTGCATAAAAATAAGAGAAGGCAAAAACAGACAGGTTCGTCGCATGACAGCACACGTTGGACTACCAACGTTAAGGTTGATAAGAGCCGCAGTCGGCCCTTTTCAGTTAAAAAGATTACAGCCAGGACAATGGCGTGAAGAGCCGCCGGTTTGGTAAACCTTTGACTACCGCTGTGACGGTGAAAATGATAGAATACGCGCCAATTTTAGTACGCCAAAACGTCCGAGCAAATTTATGAGTGATGCAGTAAAAAAAGTCATTGTCGGAATGTCCGGAGGGGTCGACTCCTCTGTCTCAGCTTATCTTCTAAAACAACAGGGCTACCATGTTGAAGGCCTGTTTATGAAAAACTGGGAAGAAGACGACACGGACGAGTATTGCGCGGCCGCCGACGACCTGGCTGACGCAGAAAAAGTTTGCGAAACCCTGGGTATTGAGCTGCACACCATTAACTTTGCCGCTGAATACTGGGATAACGTGTTTGAGTACTTTCTGGAAGAGTACAAAGCCGGCCGTACCCCCAACCCGGACATCATGTGCAACAAAGAGATTAAGTTTAAAGCCTTTCTTGAGTTTGCCGCGGAAGCGTTGGACGCCGATTATATCGCCACAGGCCATTATGTTCGTCGACAATATGACGGCAAAAAATGGCAAATGCTGCGTGGCTTAGACAATAACAAAGATCAAAGCTACTTCTTGTATACACTGAGTCATGAGCATATCGCGCAGACACTATTTCCGGTTGGCGAACTGGAAAAGCCTGAAGTTCGACGTATTGCCGAGGAACAAGGCTTAGTAACGGCGGATAAAAAAGACTCTACCGGTATTTGTTTTATTGGTGAGCGTAAGTTTAAAGATTTTCTACAACAGTATCTTCCGGCTAAGCCTGGTGACATCGAAACCGTCGATGGTGATGTTCTTGGGCAACATGAAGGCTTGATGTACCACACGCTTGGTCAACGCAAAGGTTTACATATTGGTGGACTTGCTAACGCTTCTGACGACCCTTGGTATGTGGTCGATAAGGACGTTGAACGTAATGTACTGATTGTTGCACAGGGGAAGAACCACCCTCGCCTGTACTCTAAAGGCTTAATTGCCGGCCAGCTGCATTGGGTGAACCGTGAAACGCCTGCGGAACCGTTCCGCTGTGCCGTAAAAACACGTTATCGCCAGAACGATATCGCCTGTCAGGTAACCCCATTAGATAATGGCGATGTTCATGTTGAGTTTGACGACCCCGTTGCGGCAGTAACGCCAGGCCAGTCAGCGGTGTTCTATATCGATAACGTCTGCCTTGGGGGCGGTATTATTGAAAAACGCCTTACCGACTTTGAGGTAAAACTATGAACGACTGGCAACAGCGAGTTATTGCCTTAGCCGGTATGTCATTAAGTGCCGCTGCAGTACAAAAAATAGCGCGCAGCGGCAGTTTGTATCCAGAATCCATTACCGACACATTAGTTCATAGTGTATTACAACAGTCGCCCGACTCCATCGAGCAGGTTTACGGCGGACTAGCGAATATCCAGCCCGGTTTACAGACACTTGTGCGCCAAATTGGCAGCAGTTCTCAGAAAGATGTTGAAGTCACTCGCTATTTAATAGGGATGCTGCACCTTTCAAGACGTTTATTAAAAGAACCCAAAGTACTGGACGAGCTGGGTCAGCGCATTTCACAAATAAAGCGCCAAAAAGAAGAGTTTGGCTTTGAACAATACCGCATTTTAGAAAGTATGGCTGGCGTATACCGTGAGTTAATAAGCCCATTAGGTCAGCCTATTCGAATCAATGGTAAACCAGAGGTGTTAAAGTCCGATGCTAATCAGCATCATATCCGTGCTCTGTTACTCGCTGGCGTACGCAGTGCCATACTCTGGAATCAAGTCGGTGGTAAGCGCCGCCATTTCATTTTTTCAAGAAAACAGATGCTGAAAGCCGCTCAGCAGCTACTTCAACTTGCTTAATATAACTCGGAGAACCTTGTATGTTGCCCTTATCTTCACTCACTGCAATATCCCCTGTTGACGGTCGATATGCGTCAAAAGCTGAAATGCTACGCCCTATTTTCAGCGAATATGGTCTTATCAAGTTCCGAGTAACCGTTGAAGTACGCTGGCTACAATTGTTAGCAACTGTCGACGGCATTAAAGAAGTTCCCGCATTAAGCGACGAAGCGAATGCAGTACTCGACGGTATTGTTGAAAACTTCTCTGTTGAAGATGCGGAACGCATTAAAGACATTGAGAGAACGACTAACCACGACGTTAAAGCGGTTGAGTACTTTCTGAAAGAGTCCGTTGAACAAAGCGATGAGCTCAATAATGTCTCCGAATTTATTCATTTTGCGTGCACCTCGGAAGACATCAATAACCTGTCTCATGGTTTAATGCTGGCAACGGCACGAGACGACGTACTGTTGCCAATGATGAATCAACTGCTCGACGATGTGAAAGCCAAAGCTAAAGAGTACCGCGCCGTTCCAATGATGGCTCGCACCCATGGCCAACCAGCTACACCAACAACAATGGGCAAAGAGTTTGCCAATGTTGCTGTTCGCTTAGAACGTCAACTTGAGCAATTTAAAGCGGTTAATATTATGGGCAAAATAAATGGTGCGGTAGGTAACTATAACGCCCACCTTGCGGCTTACCCAAATGTTGACTGGCACGGTATTTCTGAGCGTTTTGTTGAGTCTTTAGGCTTGAACTGGAACGCTTATACCACTCAAATCGAACCGCACGATTACATTGCTGAGTATTTTGACGCCCTGTCACGCTTTAATACTGTACTTATCGATTTTGATCGCGATGTCTGGGGTTACATTGCTCTGAACCACTTCAAACAAAAAACGATTGAAGGCGAAGTCGGCTCTTCAACCATGCCTCACAAAGTTAACCCAATCGACTTTGAAAATTCAGAAGGCAACCTGGGCATTGCCAACAGCATTATGCAGCATTTAGCGCAGAAGCTACCTATCTCACGCTGGCAGCGTGACCTGACTGACTCAACGGTATTGCGCAACTTGGGCGTCGGCTTAGCTTATGCGGTAATTGCTTATCAGGCGACACAAAAAGGTTTGAGCAAATTGGAAGTGAATGACGCCAAACTGGCCGCCGAATTGGATGACAACTGGGAGCTAATGGCAGAGCCAGTGCAAACCGTTATGCGCCGCTACGGTGTTGAAAAGCCTTATGAAAAGCTCAAAGCGTTAACTCGCGGCAAACGCATTACCCCAGCTGACTTAAGCGACTTTATTGATGCGTTAGATATTCCTGACGCAGCAAAGGATGAAATGAAAGCGCTAAGTCCGGCAAACTACATTGGCCGTGCGGTTCAGTTTGTTGATGATTTAGTATGACATTAAACTACGATATAGCAGACTTTCTGGCGAATAGCTGGCAGAAAAAGCCTTGTTTAATTAAGCAAGGCTTTGCTGCATTTTCAGATCTTATTAGCCCTGAAATACTGGCGGGCTTAGCCATGGAAGAAGGTGCGGATTCCCGTATTGTGCAGACAAATGCCAATACCGATTCAGGCTGGCAGGTCATTCATGGTCCCTTCGAAGAATATGAATCATTTGGTGAGTCGGACTGGACGCTATTAGTTCAGTCCGTTAATGAGTGGGTGCCAGAAGTTGGCGAACTCCTGCAACCCTTTCGCTTTCTGCCGGACTGGCGCCTGGACGATGTCATGGTTAGCTTTTCCTGTGAAAACGGTGGTGTTGGTCCACATGTCGATCAATACGATGTTTTTATTATTCAGGGCGCAGGTAAGCGACGCTGGCGCGTGGGCAACCGTCAACCGTTACAGGAGTTGCAACCCACTGAGGATCTTTGCTTAGTCAATAATGATTTTAACGTCGTTATTGACGAAGAACTCGAAAGCGGTGACGTGTTGTATATTCCGGCAGGCTGCCCACACGACGGCATAGCACTTGAGCCGTCGCTGAATTACTCCGTTGGCTTTAGAGCTCCCTCTCAAGCTGAGTTGCTGTGGCAACTGGGCGACAGCGCTATGGCTAATGACGTGCTAACCAAGCGCTACACAGATCCAGACAGTCAAGCACCATCGTCTGGCTATGAGATCACCGAACAGCAGCTAGACGCTGTTAAGTCATTATTAATAGAAGCAATATCATCGGACGAGTCCAGTGACTTGATTGCCCGGTTACTATCGCAATCGAAGCGTCCTTTGGTAGAACCTGAGTTACCTGTAACAGCAGAGCAAATACCTGCAATGCTGGAGCAAGGCGCTGCTTTTATTGAGCGCGCTCCCGGTGCCCGATTACTGCGCTTAAATAATGACACTTTTTATTTAAACGGTGAAAAACTCGAGGTGCCTGAAGCGGCACAGCAAGCCGCTACGCAACTGGCTAAAATGCACGGCAGCGCTCATGTTACAGAGCTGAAAGCCACCTTCTCAACGCCGGAAAGTCAGGCTTTTCTGGCCGAGGTCATTAACCTGGGTGGTTACTATTTCTTCATTGATGAAGCACCTGAATAATTCTGTAAAGAGAAGTTGATAAACACCTGTTTGAATACGCGTATTTATTGATTTTATTCAGTAGCGAACGGTTGCCCTACGTGGTAATGTTCGCGCAATTTTTTAAGCAATAAGGAATTGAAATTCATGTCTCTATTCGAGCATCCTGAATTTGATAATCACGAGCAAGTTGTATTCTGTCACGACCAAGAGTCTGGCTTGAAAGCTATTATTGCCATTCATGATACAACCTTAGGCCCAAGCCTTGGTGGTACACGCCTTTGGAATTACAGCTCGTCAGGTGAAGCTTTAACTGACGTACTACGTCTGTCTCGTGGCATGACCTATAAAAGTGCAATGGCAGGCCTGCCTTTAGGTGGCGGTAAAGCGGTTATCATTGGCGACGCAAAAAAAATTAAAAGCGAAGAGCTATTCCGTGCTTATGGACGCTTCATCGAGTCGTTAAGTGGTCGTTACATTACCGCAGAAGACGTCAACATCCGTACTGAAGATATAGACATCGTTGCAAAAGAAACCAGCCACGTAGCAGGTACTGCTGACAAGGCCGGCGACCCTTCTCCGCATACAGCTTTGGGCACTTACCTGGGCTTAAAAGCGGCAGCAAAACACCGTTTAGGCAGCGAAGACTTAAAAGGCGTAAAAATTGCTGTGCAAGGTTTAGGCTCGGTCGGTTATGACTTTGCTAAGTACTGTGCAGAAGACGGCGCTGATCTTATCGTTACCGATATTAACGAAGAGTCTGTTGAGCGTGCGGTTAAAGAATTAGGCGCAAAAGCGGTTGGTTTGGATGAAATATACGGCGTTGAAGCTGATATTTACGCACCTTGTGCATTAGGCGCAACCATTAACGATGAAACACTGAAGCAACTTAAGGTGAAAGTTATTGCCGGCAGCGCAAATAACCAGCTGGCAAACCCTAAGCATGATCAGGCTGTTAAAGACATGGGTATTTTGTATGCGCCCGACTACGTCATTAATGCCGGCGGTGTTATTCATGTCTGCTCTGAAGCGGCCAACATGAGTCTGGAAGAAACGGATAAGCGTGTTCGCGCTATTTACGACACTCTGGACAAGCTGTTTGCGCGTGCTAAAGAGGAAGATCGCCCAACGGGTGTTATTGCTGATGAGATGGCAAGAGAAATCATTGCCAAAGGCAAGCAGTAAGTACGCTTATAAAAAAGCCTGGTGATTAAACCAGGCTTTGCAGGATAACTTCGAGCGGGTGTTTCACCCGCTTTTTTTCTACCCGTTTTACTTGCGAGCGGCAGGAAAACCCCGTTACCAAGACTCCTGAACTACCGTAACGTTGAACAGCGTCGTGCCAACCCATGTGATACAAGCCCATACTGTCATCCAGGTTTTTAACCTCATGACCAAAAGTACCGGCCATACCGCAACAACCGACATTAACAATATCCAGGGTAAGGCCCAGCTTAGCGAACAGCGTTTGCCATTGTTTCGCTGACTCAGGAACAAAGCTTTGTTCAGTGCAGTGCAGGAGCAGTCCATAGTGACTTGATCGCTTTTGATCTTGCGTCTCAAAGTCTACAGACATAAGCCATTCAATCACGGTGCTGACATTGACTGATGGTAATTCGCCATTACAGGCCTTTCGATATTCATCCCTAAAAATCAGTGCTGTCGACGAATCGGGGCCAATTAAAGGAATACCCGCCTCTGAAAGCGGTTGTAACTGTTCAGTGACCTTGCGCGCGGTTTCATCAAAGTCTTTTAAAAAGCCTTTCACATGTTGCGCTTTACCATGCCCAGCAAAAGGCAGTAGTACTGGTCTATAACCCAACTTCGATACCAAGTGACCCAAAGCTAAAACAAACTCAGCTTCGTAAAAACTGGTAAATGGATCCTGAACAATAACAACAGTCTTGCTTATTTCCGTTTCACTTAACGCCAGAATATCGCCGGTATCTAAAATATCGAAGCCGTTTTGGCTCCACCCCGTTAGTAAGTCCGGCGTCGAGAAGCTCGGCGTATCAACATAACCCACAATATGTTTAAGCGCCCAGCGAGATGCCGGGTTATTAATCAACATATTACTAGCGGTTGGGAAACGACTCGCCAGACGTCCGGTTTTTTCAACGTTCTTAACCAGGTAGTCCTTCAGTGGACGGAAATACCGGCTGTAGTAATGCTCATAAAACCGAGCACGAAACGTCGGCACATCGACTTTTACCGGGCACTGATTGGTACACGCCTTACAGGCTAAGCACTTATCCATGGAGTCTTTCACTTCATGGCTAAAGTCATCCGATAGTTTGAACTTACGCGATAACTTTTCAAAAAAGCCGCTTTGTTCAGGAGCCTGTGTCGCGTCGTACCCTTCTTTTTGTGTGAGCCGCAGCCACTCACGCACTAGTCCTGCTCGGCCTTTCGGCGAATAACGCCTGTCGCGTGTCACTTTATAAGACGGGCACATAGCCGATGCAGTGTCATAGTTAAAGCAAAGACCATTACCGTTACAGTCCATCGCGTTTTGGTAACTCTCGCGCGTAGCTACAGGTATTTGCCGGTCATAGTAGCCACGCTTTATGGCATCCACTGAAACTAATTGAGCTTCTGTGCTAATTGGCGTGCAAATTTTGCCTGGATTGAGCTGATTATTGGCGTCAAAACTGGCTTTTATTTTTTGCAGCTCTTTATATAACTCGTCACCAAAGAATTTAGGCGCATATTCGGAGCGATACCCTTTACCGTGCTCGCCCCACATTAAGCCGCCGTACTTTTGCGTCAGTACAGCCACTTCATCGCTCACTTCTCGCAGCAAGCTTTCATCTGCGGGTTCGGTTAAATCAAGCGCAGGCCGTACATGCAGCACACCAGCGTCGGCGTGACCGAACATGCCGTAATCTAAGCCCTTACTATCTAGCAGAGCCCGGAATTCATTAATAAATGGTGCCAGTTTTTCAGGCGGTACGGCTGTGTCTTCGGCAAAAGCAACCGGTTTGCGTCGTCCTTTTGTTGCTCCTAACAAGCCGACTGACTTTTTACGCATTGCATATATCAGCTGTATGCTCGGCAAGTCATCACAAATTTGATAGCCGATAACTCCCTGGTTGTCTTTACTCTTAATGAGTTTGTCCAGGCGCTGACAAAGCGTATTGACCTTAGTATCTATGTCATCTTGGTCAAGTCCGGTAAACTCGACCATATTAATCCCGTCCATGCGCTTGCCTTCAACGTCTTCAAGCAAGTGTGACACAGACTTCCAGATGATATCTTCCCGCGCAAGGTTCAGCACCTTACTGTCAACAGTTTCGACCGACGTCGCATTTGCCTTTACCAGGAATGGTGCATTCTCTAAAGCCGCCTGAAAGTTTGAGTATTTAACGTTAACCAGCACGCGGTGTTTGGGAATTGGCGTAATGTTCAGCCGGGCTTCGCTGACGAAGCCTAACGTCCCTTCTGAACCGGCAATAATTCTCGAAACATCAACAACCTGCTCTTGGGGGTCATAAGCGTGCTTCAAGTCATAGCCCGTTAAAAAGCGATTCAATGGCGGGAATTTATCGGCAATTAAGTGCTCTTCACCAACGCAGGTGTCTATAACCTGACGGTAAATTTTTGCTACCCTGTCGCTACCTTGAGCAATGGTTTCAGCCTGTTCAAGAGACACCGGACCACTGTCCAGAACCTTTCCGTCAAGCAATACGGTTTTAAGCTCGAGAATATGATCGCTGGTTTTTCCGTAAACCAAAGAGCCCTGCCCGGAAGCATCGGTGTTAATCATGCCCCCCAGTGTCGCCCTGTTGCTGGTCGACAGGTCAGGCGAGAAGAAATAGCCATGCGGGCGCAACGCGTCGTTTAACTGGTCTTTTACCACTCCGGACTGCACGCGAACCCAGCCCTCTTCGGCATTCACTTCCAGTACTTTATTCATGTGTCGACTCATGTCGACCACAATGCCGGAGGTTAATGACTGACCATTGGTGCCAGTACCACCGCCTCGGGGAGAAAATTGAATATCAGAAAACTCATCCTGGCCGGCTAACTTCATCACCAGAACAAGATCAGATTGCTTTTGAGGGTATAAAACTGCCTGAGGTAATTGTTGATAAACGCTGTTATCGGTAGCGGCAATAAGCCGCCCCGAATAACTCACATCTATTTCTCCGGAGAATCCAGAGCCTTTTAATGACTTTAAAAAGCTCTGGTAGTTTTCCGGTAACGCACTTTCCGCTGAAACTTTCGGTAATGCGGTCATACTTATAGGTGTTCCGACAAATACATCCAGGTTTCAATAACGGTGTCAGGGTTCAGTGACACAGAGTCAATGCCCTGCTCAACCAACCAAGCGGCAAAATCGGGATGATCCGACGGCCCCTGACCACAAATTCCAACGTATTTACCACGTTTCTTAGCCGTTTGAATGGCCATAGCAAGCAGTTTTTTAACGGCTTCATTGCGTTCATCAAATAAATGCGCAATCACACCCGAGTCACGATCAAGCCCCAGGGTTAACTGAGTTAAGTCGTTAGAGCCAATAGAGAAACCGTCGAATATATCGAGGAATTCGTCAGCAAGCAGTGCATTCGACGGCAACTCACACATCATAATGACGCGCAGGCCGTTTTCGCCCTGTTTTAAACCTTGCTCTTCCAGAAGCTCAATAACTTTGCGACCTTCTTCAAGAGTTCGCACGAACGGAATCATAATTTCGACGTTGGTCAGTCCCATGTCGTTACGAACCCGTTTAATGGCTTCGCACTCTAATGCAAAGCAGTCACGGAATTCTTCAGAGATATAGCGGGAAGCACCGCGGAACCCAAGCATAGGGTTCTCTTCGCCCGGTTCGTACTGACTACCGCCAATAAGGTTAGCGTATTCGTTAGACTTAAAGTCAGACATACGAACAATGACACGTTCGGGTGAGAAAGCAGCACCTAAGGTGGCAATACCTTCTGCCAAACGCGCAACATAGTATTCGCGTGGACTGCTGTAGCCAGCCATCATTTGGTCGATAGTCGCTTTCAGGTCATCACTTTGTGCGTCATAGTTCAGCAGTGCTTTCGGGTGCACGCCTATCATGCGGTTAATAATGAACTCTAAACGCGCTAAGCCAATACCCGCATGAGGCAAACTGGCAAAATCAAACGCGCGGTCAGGGTTACCAACGTTCATCATAATTTTCAGCGGCAACGGTGGCATAGCATCAATGCGTGACTCGGTGACGTCAAAATCAAGCTGTCCCTGATAGATATAGCCGGTATCACCTTCTGCACAAGAAACGGTAACTTCCTGACCATTCGCAATATGATCTGTTGCATCGCCACAACCTACGACCGCCGGAATGCCTAACTCACGCGCAATGATAGCCGCGTGACAAGTACGACCACCGCGGTTAGTAACAATGGCAGCGGCGCGTTTCATAATCGGTTCCCAGTCAGGGTCAGTCATGTCAGTCACTAACACATCACCCGGCTGAACCTTGTCCATTTCACTAATGTCATTGAGAACTCGTGCAACACCACGACCAATGCGCTGACCGATAGCACGGCCCTGGCAAACTACGTCACTCTTGCTTTTCAGAGCAAAACGCTCAATAGCCTGGCCTTTCTGGTTAGACTGCACCGTTTCAGGACGTGCCTGAACAATATACAGTTTGCCATCAACGCCATCTTTCGCCCATTCAATGTCCATTGGACGGCCATAGTGCTTTTCAATGATAAGCGCCTGTTTGGCCAGAGCTTCAACTTCGTCGTCAGTAATTGAGAACGTGCGGCTTTTCTCTGTGTCGATGTCTTCAATTAATGTCTGCTTACCGTGCGCACGGTCTTCGGAGAAAATCATCTGGATTTTCTTGCTACCTAGTGTGCGTCGCAATACCGACGGACGGCCTGCGTCTAACGTTGGCTTATGAACATAGAATTCATCAGGGTTTACAGCGCCTTGCACAACCATTTCCCCAAGTCCAAAAGACGAGGTGATGAAGACAACATCTTCGAAACCTGACTCGGTATCAATACTGAACATAACGCCCGAGGAAGAAATATCACTACGCACCATACGCTGAATGCCCGCCGAAAGCGCAACACCACGGTGGTCATAGCCCTGGTGAACTCGGTAAGAAATTGCCCGGTCGTTAAATAATGAAGCGAAGACATGTTTAATGGCTTCCATCACATTGTCTAAGCCACGAACGTTCAGGAATGTTTCCTGCTGTCCGGCAAATGATGCATCAGGCATGTCTTCAGCCGTCGCTGAGCTACGTACAGCGAAACTAAATTCGTCGTTGTTTTCGCTCAGCGTTTCAAATGCTGATTTAATGGCATTTTCAAACTCGCTCTGGAATGGTGTGTCGATTATCCATTGGCGAATTTTTTGACCTGCCTGAGCAAGCGCTTGAACATCATCGACATCGAGGCTGTCGAGCAAATCGTGAATGCGATCGTTAAGACCACTTTGCTCCAAAAACTGATTATAAGCTTCGGCTGTGGTCGCAAAACCTCCGGGAACTTCAACGCCGGCGCCCGATAAGTTGCTGATCATTTCACCCAGAGAGGCGTTTTTGCCTCCCACACGATTAACGTCCTGCATTCCCAGATCTTGGTACCACACTACGTATTCTTGCACGTCACAGTCCTCAATTAATTTTTTAGGCATGGAAGTGCCGGTTATTTTACACTTTATAGCTCAACAAGTTAATATCGCTGTATTAATCCTTTGTAAAAGAGACTTAACGTGCGCTACGCCTTTTATATTTCTGACGGTACGGCACTGACCGCCGAGGCCTTTGGCCATGCCTTGCTTTCTATGTTTCCGGTCACCTTTGAGCATAAAACCCTGCCATTTATTGATACCGAAAAAAAAGCAGAAGATGTCTGTAAAACCATTCAAAAAGCACAAGAAGAAAGTGGCGAGCCACCACTTATCTTTCATACGTTTGTTAACGAGTCTCTAAAATCAAAAATAACCCACTGTGGTGGTGTTTGCTATGATTTCCTCGACCACTTTGTGGCTCCCGTTGAGAAAGAGCTTAACGTTAAAGCTGAGCCGAAGACCCACCGTACTCACGGTGTCCATAAGAATTATAACTTCCGAATAGATGCCATTAACTATGCGCTGGATAACGACGACGGTAAGCGTCTTAACCAACTCGATAAAGCCGATCTTATTCTGGTAGGTGTATCGAGAACCGGAAAAACACCAACCAGCCTCTATTTGGCGATGCAATACGGCATTAAAGTGGCTAACTACCCTCTTACGGACGATGACGACTTTGAGCGGCTGCAATTGCCAAAAGAACTCAAAATGCACCGTCACAAAATTTTTGGCTTAACGCTTAGCTCTCAGCGCTTGCATGAAATACGCAGTCAACGCCGGGAAGGTAGTCGTTATGCGTCGTTAGCACAGTGTCGATTTGAATTAGCCGAGGTTGAAAAGCTGTACCGCCGGGAAGCAATACCTTTTATCAATTCAACGCATTATTCGGTCGAAGAAATTGCTGCGAAGATTCTTGCGAAGACCAACTTAGAACGGCACCGCTATTAGTGCCGTTCCGTTATTAACGCTTATTTTGCGCTTATTTTGCGTTAGTACTTTCAAAGATTTTGTCTGCAGACGCTGCAACAAAACCGGTGTAGAGCTTACCAGGTTCTATTTCATAGCGTTTCGCAAACTCATAGAAACAGCTGGGAATGCTGACCGTTTTATCAGAGAACTCAACATCATGGCGGTCAGCCATAGTCGATGACTGCTCAAGATAGACCTCAGGAGACCCTTTGATTTCACCACCAGAGGTGTTCAGGGTAAAGCCGTTGTCTTTTAGCTTCTGATTAACCTGTTCCAGTGACTCATAGCCCGGAAGTTGGTTAACGCTGACAGTAAAGTGGTTTGCGCAATAGCCGAACGCCGACATCCAAGCAGCGTATTCACTTTCTTCTAACAGCGCCTGATAGTCTTCATGGCTGACTTTCCAGTGGGTTCCTGAGTACAAAAAGTCAGGTTTCTTAGTGTCTTCTTCAGAGACTTGCGCAACCATATCCTTCACTTTAGCTTGCAACTCGTCAGAAAACTCGCTGGTCATTAACTCACTAATAAAGACTTTTGGCAGCTCAGGGTCGTCATGCTCGAAGTGTTTAGCGCGAAGCTTCTTCGCTTCAAAGTGATAATCGCCGCCTTCCTTGTAGCCTAAATCGAGAAAGTGCTGTGCCAGAACTTCTAAGCCAACCGGAGCAATATCGAATGTTCTGAAAGCAACGTGATCGTTAATGATCGGGTGCCCTTCACCCAGAATTTTGTGTACTTTTTCTGCCGATGGCGTGCGAGATAAGTAATCTTGCCACAAATTCTCAAATAACTGCTCTACCTGCTGTGACATACAACGGTTGTCCTCTTATAGATTCAATGAAATAGAAAATTTAGCCTTCGCCATTGCGGGCTGCTTTCAGCGATTCGGCCACTAAGAATGCCAATTCTAACACTTGATCGGCATTAAGTCGTGGATCGCACTGCGTGCGGTAGCGGCTCGATAAGTCTTCTTCGCTGATTTTATAGGCGCCACCAGTGCATTCGGTTACGTCTTCCCCGGTCATTTCCAGGTGAATCCCGCCAGGATACGTACCCTCAGACTGATGAATGGCGAAGAACTGTCTCAGTTCCTTATGAATGGCGTCGAACGATCGCGTTTTCAAGCCATTGTCAGCTTTTATAGTGTTGCCATGCATTGGATCACTCGACCAGATAACATTGCGACCCTCTTCTTTTACGCGACGCACCAGGCGTGGCATGTTGTCCGCCAGATTGTCTGCGCCCATGCGGGTAATGAGTGTTAAGCGCCCTGCTTCATTATCCGGATTAAGCGCATCGATAAGGCGAATAAGCTCGTCCTCCGGCATTTTCGGCCCTACCTTCACACCAATTGGGTTATTAATGCCGCGCATAAACTCGACATGAGCATGGTCCAATTGGCGCGTACGTTCCCCTATCCAAACCATGTGTGCCGAACAGTCGTAAGGTAAACCTGTAAGAGTGTCGGTACGTGTTAAGGCTTGCTCGTATGGCAGTAATAAGGCTTCGTGCGACGTAAACAGCGACGTTTCATGAATGGTTGCATTGTTATCGGCATTAATACCAAGCACTTCCATAAAGCGCAGTGCTGATTGAATTTCTTCTGCAATTTGCTGATAACGTTCTTTCAGCGGATTTGAAGCTATGAAGCTTAAGTTCCACTTGTGAACCTTATGCAGGTTTGCCAAACCGCCCTGCGCAAAGGCTCGCAGTAGGTTTAAGGTTGCCGCCGAGTGATGATACGCCTTAAGCATGCGCTCAGGGTCTGGTTCACGGGAGGCTTGGTTAAAATCAGAGCCATTAATAATATCACCGCGATAACTTGGCAGGCTGACACCATCAATCGATTCGAAGTCGCTTGAGCGAGGCTTGGCATATTGCCCAGCCATTCTTGCAACTTTGGTCACCGGACATGAGCCAGCAAAAGTCATAACAATGGCCATTTGCAGAATGACTTTAAAGGTGTCTCTTATTTTAGGGGCATTAAAATCACTAAAGGACTCGGCACAGTCACCGCCTTGCAACAAAAAGCCATTGCCCTGACAAACATCGCTGAGCTGATTTCTTAGTGCCCGAATCTCTTCTGCAAAGACTAACGGTGGGAACTGACTTAATTGCCTCTCGACATCATGCAGCTGCTGTTCGTTTTGATAGCTGGGTTGTTGTTGAATTGGCTTATCGCGCCAGCTGCGCGCACTCCACTGTGCCATAAAATTAACTTCCGATTTTTTTGCTCTGTAAGAGGTACGAATGTACGGTGTCCGCCGCTGAAAAGCAACGACTAACGCCGTTGCTCCAGTGCATGAATACGCTCTTCCAAAGGCGGATGACTCATAAAGAGTTTACCAATCGTTGAGCGTTTTCCCTTAATGCCGAAAGCTAACATGGTACCGTCCAGTTCTGATTCGCGGCCTTGCTGCAAACGACGCAACGCCGCTATCATTTTCTGTTTACCTGCTATGTCTGCGGAGCCTGCGTCGGCTCTGAACTCACGCTGACGCGAGAACCACATGACTATGGTGCTGGCCAAAATGCCGAAGACAACTTCCAGCAACATGACTAAGCCATAATAAGCCAGGCCACCACGTTGGTTATCACCGCGTGCAATGGCGCTGGCGATGATCCGCGCAAAAAACATTACAAAGGTATTCACCACACCTTGAATTAAGGTCAGTGTGACCATGTCGCCGTTAGCAATGTGACTGACTTCGTGCGCCAGCACCGCTTCCACTTCGTCTGCGTTCATACTTTGTAAAAGGCCGGTACTTACCGCAACCAATGAATGTTTCTTGCTGCGCCCCGTCGCAAAAGCATTAGGTGATGGAGACTGGTAAACCGCTACTTGTGGCATCGGTATGCCTGCTTTTTGTGCTTGCTGCTGAACTGTTCTTATCAGCCATTCTTCTGACTGGTTCTGAGGCTGTTCAATTACCCGCGCTCTGGTTGACCGAATGGCCATCCAGCGAGATATCCAAAGCGAGACAAACGCACCACCAAAGCCAAATAAAGCGCAGAAAATCAATAACCCGGCAGAGCCACTAGCATCGATTCCGGTCGCTGCAATGACAATATTAAAAACAACACTAACAACCAATAAAATAGCTATATTAGTTGCTAAAAACAGCAGGATTCTTTTCATCCTAGTCTCCGTTATAAATAGTCACAGTTACCGATATGTAGGCGCTTAGCCTTAAGTTCAATACACCAGTGAAAATTTACTGGCTAAATTTTGTGTCTGCCAATCAGGAATATAAGGCAGCACTGCTATCGGTTTTGACCGCAATACAGCGATTAATGTTTCCAGGTTTTCGGTTTGTCTGGGCATGGGAGTTTCTGTCGTTTGCACAGCAATCCAGCCTGCTAAATCACACCCAGACGCTTTAATTGACTGTGCGCTAAGTAACGCGTGATTCAAGCACCCTAACTTTAAGCCCACCGTTAAAATAACTTTTGCAGACAAGCGCTTAACCAGCTCTGGCATAAAGTGAGAATTAGATAAAGGCAACTGCCAGCCCCCTGCACCCTCTATTACTAAAGCATCCACGTTACTTTGACGAATTTCGTCAACCGTCTGTTGAAGCTTATCCAAAGATATTTCTACATTCTCATCAGCAGCGGCAATATGAGGCGCAATTGCAGGTTTAAAGGTATAAGGGTTAACCTGCTTATAGGGCTGAGTAACGTTTGCAACCTTCATTAACGCTAAGGCGTCTGAGTTTTTTAGTTGCCCGTCGGTCATCTCGCAACCGGAGGCAACCGGTTTCATAACAGCGACTTTTTGTCCGCATTCCACTAAATACTGAACAAAGCCGCACGCTACGACTGTTTTACCTGCATCTGTGTCAGTACCAGTTATAAAATAAATATCCATATTAACTATTAATCAACCATACTTAACTAAAACTATATTAACAATATGCCATTCCAAGGGTAATCCACCACTTATTCTGTAAGTTTCATAGGTGTTTGCTAAAGTTTGTAATTTCGATTTAGTCATCAAACCTGAGTTGTTATCTCGTTTTACCAAACTGGCTCCCACCCCTTTTATACTGGTTAGCAAAGCACGTAAATTGGAAAAATGCTGGACGTAATTGTGCGTATAAAAGGTTTTATGCAACCACGGAAATGTTTCTGTCGCTTGGGTAATATCCGCTAGTGTTGAAAAGTTATTGATGTGAGGTTTGTTGTCGACCTCAGCCCAACTGTTTTGTAAAGAAGAAAAGGTACCCGGAAGCAACGTGTTCACCGTGGCAATACCACCGGGTTTAAGCACACGGTAAACTTCCGCAAACGCGGTGTTTAAATCATCCACCCATTGCAGTGATAAATTCGCAAATACCCAGTCGACACTCTCATTGGCTAAAGGCAGCGCAGTCCAATGGCCTTGTAACAAGCTCAAGTGAGGATTTAACGTCTGAGCCTGTGCCAGCATCTCTCTTGAAATATCAATACCAAGGTATTGCTGGCTATAACTCTCAAGCCGCGTTGTTTCAGCGGCGGGACCACAGCCAATATCAACAATTGTTTCCGGACTAATAGGCTTGACTGCGTTGGCGTAGCCCAATAAGTCGTGAGCGGCTTTTCTTTGAATTTCGTCATGCTGAGCATAGCTTATCGCCGCACGATCAAAATGCTGAGCAACGGCTTTATCAAAATTAAGCGGCTTCATAATGCGTTGTCGCGCTCCAGTAACCCGTCCACCACATGCCAAAACTGACTTATATGAGCAGGCTGCATATTGCTGTTTAGACTAAAGCGAATTCGGGGTGAATGCTTAGGTACCGTGGGGTGAACAATGGCACGGCATAAATAACCTAAACTGCTTAGCTCGCCAGCCATTCGCTTGGCAGACTCTTCGCTTTCAAACAGCCAGCTTTGAATTGGAGTTGAAGACTCAATATAGACTAACCCCCGACGAGACATCTCTAATTGAAACTGCTGCGCCAGTTGTGCCAAGTGCTCTCGCTTCTCGCGCCCTTCCTGGTGCTTTATAACCATTAAGGCGGCGCTTGCTGCGGCCGCTTGTGCCGGTGGCATTGCGGTTGAATAGATGTATTCTCTGCAGAACTGAATCAGCGCTTCAATAGTGTCTTGGTCTGCACAAACAAACGCTCCGCCAACGCCAAAAGCTTTGCCGAAAGTCCCTGTCATGATGTCAGCAACGCCCAAATCATTCGATAATGCGCCTTTGCCGCTATAACCAAGAACACCAATGCCATGCGCATCATCCACCATAACTGTGGTGTTCGACTGACGTTTTTTAAGTTCGATTAATTGTGTAATGCCGGCATCATCGCCGTCCATGCTGAAGACACCTTCTGTCACCAGCCAGTCGCCGGGCTTCAGTGCCTCAGCAATGGTCAGTGGTTGACTGTGGGCATAGCGCTTAAACCGCTGACGACTTTGCTTTATACCGTCAATCAAAGACGCATGAACCAGTTTATCCGCGTATATTTTGCTGGTGTCACTAACCAAAGTGCTCAGAACCCCGACATTTGCCGAGAAGCCAGAAGGGAAGAGTAGTCCAGCCGGCTTTTCCAGCCACTCTGAAAGCTCCGATTCGAGCCGTTGGTGCGCCAAACTATAGCCACTTAATAACGGAGAGCCGGTGCTTCCGACGCCCCATTCATTAGCCGCATCAACGAACTGTTTCTTAACTTCTGGGTGCTGACTTAACCCCAGATAATCATTTTTAGAAAAGTCGAGTACAACATTGCTTTCCCTTGCTGCTCGGCAGCGCCGCCGACGCATTTGCGGCGAAGACATTCGTTGCTTAAGTTTCTGGCGTAGCGACTCGTGCATTGGCTGTTAATTTAAGATGCGTCGTAGAAACGAACCGGCTGCTCTTGTTCAGCAATGGCATCTTCAATCACTGCTGTGTGTACCTCGTCATCATAGCCATCGGCCTGCTCTGGCGTAATGCCTAAGCGCTCAAATAAACGAAGATCAGCATCTGCTTCGGGGTTGGCTGTGGTCAGTAGTTTCTCACCATAAAATATCGAGTTAGCACCAGCTAAGAAACATAGCGCCTGCATTTCGTCATTCATATCTTCACGGCCAGCCGACAATCGAACATGCGACTGCGGCATTAGAATACGGGCAACAGCAACAGTACGTACGAACTCAAAATTATCTAAGTCTTCGAGCTTAGCGAAAGGCGTCCCTTCAACTTTCACCAACATATTAATGGGTACACTTTCAGGGTGCTTAGGTAAGTTAGCGAGCTGCACCAACAATGAAGCGCGATCTTTCACACTTTCTCCCATACCAACGATGCCGCCTGCACAAACTTTCATACCAGCGTCACGAACATTGGTCAGGGTATCAATGCGGTCCTGATAAGTTCGTGTGGTAATAATGTCGCCATAAAACTCCGGCGAGGTGTCCAAGTTATGGTTATAGTAATCAAGCCCGGCCTGTTGCAGCAGCTTCGCTTGCTCTGCACTCAGCATGCCCAGTGTCATGCAACTTTCTAAACCCAGCTCTTTAACGCCTTTAATCATTTCCATAATGTAAGGCATATCTCTGTCTTTCGGGTTCCGCCATGCAGCGCCCATACAAAAACGACTGGCTCCTTTGTCTTTCGCCGCTTGCGCTTCCTGCAAGACACTTTCAACGGCCATTAAGCGCTCCCGGTCAAGTCCGGTATGGTAATGCGCGCTCTGTGGACAATATTTGCAGTCTTCAGGACACGCTCCGGTTTTAATAGAAAGCAGCGTACTGACCTGTACTTCATTCGGGTTAAAGTGCTCTCTGTGAACACTCTGGGCTTTGAACATTAAGTCGTTAAACGGAAGCTGTAGTAAATTCTGGACTTCTTCAATGGTCCAGTCATTGCGAATGGCAGACATATTAATAATCTCGTCATTTGAACAGTTAATGTCGCATAGAATATGCGTTATCATTGCTCTGTCAATTTACACAAGAATAGAAACTTTACAACTGGGCAATTTATGACCTCATCAAGCCGTTTAAGTAATGAAGCCTTCGACCGCCAACATTTATGGCACCCTTATACCTCAATGAGCCACCCGCTACCGTCCTATGAAGTGAGCTCAGCAAAAGGTGCCACTATTACCCTTAAAAGCGGCGAGCAGCTTATTGACGGAATGTCCTCCTGGTGGGCGGTAATTCACGGTTATCGTAACCCACGGTTGGATAAGGTTGCCCATCAACAAATTGATACCGTCAGCCATGTAATGTTTGGGGGCCTTACACACGAGCCGGCAATTAACCTGGGGCGACAATTGGTTGATATGCTGCCTTCTCCGTTAGAGAAAGTGTTTATTGCAGACTCAGGCTCTGTCAGTGTCGAAGTGGCCATAAAAATGGCCCTACAGTACTGGCTGGCGCAGTCACGCCCTGAGAAGTCTAAGCTGTTAACCATAAAAGGCGGTTATCACGGTGACACCTTCAAAGCTATGTCGGTGTGTGATCCGGAAAATGGCATGCACAGCTTTTTTAATAACGCCATTGCTACGCAAATTTTTGCTGATGCTCCTGAATTAACACCCGACGATGAATGGGATGAAAACTCTGGCCAGCAGTTGACACTATGGTTCGAACAGTTCCATAAAGAATTAGCCGCCGTTATTCTTGAACCTATTGTTCAGGGGGCCGGAGGCATGCGTTTTTACCACCCTAACTACCTGAAACTTATACGAGCGCTTTGTGATAAATACGAGGTGCTGCTCATTGCCGATGAAATTGCCACTGGCTTTGGTAGAACCGGAAAATTATTCGCCTGCGAACACGCCGAAGTAACGCCCGATATCATTTGTCTTGGTAAAGCGTTAACGGGTGGCTATATGACGTTAGCGGCAACCGTCACGACCGCAAAGGTCGCTGAAACTATCGGGCAAGGCCCTGCTGGTGGCGCGCTCATGCACGGACCTACTTTTATGGGGAACCCCCTGGCTTGCGCTGTCGCATCCGAGTCATTAGCCATAGTTAGTGAAGGCAATTGGCAGCAGCAAGTGAGTACCATAGAGAAACACCTCAAAGAGAAGTTACTGCCTTTAAATGAGCTAAGCTCCGTGCACGAAGCACGAGTTTTTGGTGCTATTGGTGTGTTGGAGATGGAACAGACAATCGACGTCGCTGAAGCGCAGCGTTTATTCATTAAACACGGCGTTTGGATACGCCCTTTTGGTCGGCTGCTTTATATTATGCCGCCTTATATTATTAGCGAGCAGGAGTTATCAACGTTATGCTCGGCAATGGCTGGCTACGCAAAAAGCGTTTAAAAGCCGAAGAAATAAAGTGATAAGCCACCCAGGCAGCTTAAAATAAGTATCACCAGGTTCACCCAAATATGCTGTTTATGCTGCCTAAAGAGCACAAAGTTGAGCGCCAGGCTTATAAGGCTAATCACTAAGCCAATGCAAAGTGTGATAAAAAATAAGTCGCCTAGTGTTATATGCCAGTAATCCCGAACCGGAATACCAAAGATTTGTGTCAGTATGGTATTACGCTCGGGCTTTGCGTAATTAAAAACAATAGTGGCAATAACAAATATGACCCAGCCAGAGATGCATAATAAGCCAAGCACCCTTGACCAAAATGGTACTTTTTTCAAGTCGTCTATAGAGCCCCTTTTCATAATTTTTCTCTCTGTTAACGGGGTTATACTTGAGTCTGCGCCAATCCGAGGTAACATAGCAACCTTTGATTCGCAAAATAGTGTAAATTTCGGAGAATAGAAACCCATGTCGTATGCTTCTGTAGTGGATATTCTGGAAGGCAAAATTCCCGTCGATGAAACGGTAACGGTTCGCGGTTGGGTGCGTACGCGCCGTGACTCAAAAGCGGGTATTTCGTTTATTAATGTGCATGATGGCTCCTGTTTCGAGGCCGTTCAAGCCGTTGTTCCTGCTGAGCTTCCTAACTACAGTAATGAAGTGCAAAAGCTGACAACGGGTTGTTCTGTTGCTATTACCGGTGTGGTCGTTCCTTCTCAGGGGCAAGGTCAATCGTTCGAACTGCAAGCGACGAAAGTCCATGTTTATGGCTGGGTCGAAGATCCAGACACCTATCCAATGGCGCCGAAACGTCACAGCATGGAATACTTGCGTGAATACGCTCATTTACGCCCTAGAACAAACATTACCGGCGCAGTGATGCGTGTTCGTAACTCTTTGTCTCAGGCTATTCACCGCTTCTTTCACGAGAACGGCTATTTATGGGTTAGCACCCCTATTATCACTACGTCAGATTGTGAAGGCGCTGGTGAAATGTTCCGTGTATCAACGTTAGATTTACTCAATGTACCGAAAACAGAAAAGGGTGAAGTCGATTTTTCTGAAGACTTTTTCGGTAAAGAAGCCTTTTTGACCGTATCGGGTCAGCTAAACGTTGAGTCTTATGCGTGCTCGTTGTCTAAGGTCTATACCTTTGGGCCAACGTTCCGCGCTGAAAACTCGAATACCAGCCGCCACTTGTCCGAGTTTTGGATGGTCGAGCCAGAGCTTGCTTTCGCATCACTTGATGATGTCGCTGACTTAGCTGAAGACATGCTTAAGTATGTTTTCAAAGCAGTCCTTCAAGAGCGCCCTGACGACATGGCGTTTTTCGCTAAACGCATTAACTCGGAAGCCGTCAGTCGTTTAGAAGCCATTGTGAACAGCAACTTCGTCCACATGGATTACACAGACGCTATTGAGATTCTGAAAAACTGCGGCAAGAAATTTGAATACCCGGTTGAATGGGGTGTTGATTTACAATCTGAGCACGAACGGTATCTTGCAGAAGAGCACGTTGGCGCCCCGATTATTCTGAAAAACTATCCACGTGATATTAAAGCCTTTTATATGCGTCAAAACGAAGACGGAAAAACCGTTGCGGCAATGGACGTATTAGCCCCGGGTATTGGTGAAATTATTGGAGGTTCTGCTCGCGAGGAGCGCTTAGATATTCTTGATAAGCGCATTGAAGAAATGAACCTACCAATGGAAGAGTATGAATTTTATCGTGACCTTCGCCGCTACGGTACCGTCCCGCATGCAGGCTTTGGGCTTGGTTTTGAACGCTTAGTTGCTTACGTCACCGGCGTACAAAACATCCGCGATGTCATTCCTTTCCCACGGGCTCCCAAAAGTGCTGAGTTTTAACTCAGCACTTTATCTTTTGCTGAAACAAAATACGGTTCAGCATCTTTTTCAGGTTTTATTGGCGTAGGTACAGCAGGCGTGCCTACGTACAAAAAGCCAACAATAGCGTCGTCTTCAGCTAAACCCAGCTGCTCTTTGACGTAATCATCTTCCGCGGTCCAACCGGTACGCCAAATTGCCCCGAGTCCCTGCGCAAAAGCCGCTTGCTGCATGCCATGAGCAGCACAAGCAACGGTACATAGCTGCTCTTCACGCGGTACTTTCGGATGCTCTTGATACCTTAGACAGGCCGCTATCACTAAAGGAGCCCGAAACGGTAATTGCCCAGCCTGCTCAACAATGGTTTCAGAAAAGTCATTAATACGTGCCGCCTGCTGATAGATGTCAGCCAGAATTCCACGATCCTTTCCCTGAAATTGTATAAACTCGTACGGCGCTAACGACATATGATCGGGTGCTCTCACCGCTGACTTTTTTATTAGCTCCAATTGTTCGACACTGGGCCCAGGCTCTATCAGCCGTGGCATTGAAGAGCGCGTTGTTAATAACTCTACTGCATCCATATATCAACCTTTATCATTATGTAACGGTTCGTTACATTCTCCGGCTAGCTTGCATAGACCACTTTCGATATGCTTAAGACATTTCTTAAATAACAATGAGTGATAGCTATGCGTTCAGTGAGCTCAATCTTTAAATATATTTGGCGAATAATCAACGGTACCCGAAAGGTCATTATAAATTTAGTCTTCTTTATTGTGTTGGCTATTTTCCTGGCCAGCATGATAAGTGGCGAAGACCCTATTGAAGTGCCTGAAAACGGCATACTGGTACTTAACCCACAAGGTATTCTCGTTGAAGAAGAAACCTGGGTCTCTCCTATTGATAAATTCTTTTCTGAAGCACTTGGCGGCGGTGATGATATTCCCGAAGTATTAGTGGCCGATGTTGTAGAAAGTATTGAGATGGCTCAGAGCGATGAGCGTATTGGCGCGCTTTACTTAGATCTTCAGGATCTTTACCCAAGTGGCATTAATAAACTGAGCGCTGTTACCGAGGCATTAGAAGAGTTCAGAACCTCAGGTAAGCCCATTATTAGTAACGCCGATTACTATGCGCAACATCAGTATTATATTGCAGCCCACGCTGATCAGCTTTATTTAAACCCAATGGGTGGTGTCGTTTTTGAAGGCCTTGATTACAACCAGGTTTACTTTAAAGAGTTGCTTGAGAAGCTAAAAGTTAAGCCGCACGTTTTTAAAGTCGGTAAATTCAAGGCTGCGGTTGAACCCTTTATTCGTAACGACATGTCAGACGAAGCCCGGGAAGCCAATGAAACGTTATATAGCGAGTTATGGGCCGAGTTTCGTAATAGCGTGACTACCACTCGTAATATCAACCCTCGCTTAACCAGTGGCAAAATTGATGATTACATGGCCGCGTTTGACGAAGCAAACGGCGACATGGCGCGCATGGCGTTAGATAACAACTTAGTCGATGCACTGAAAACACGCACAGAGGTTCGTAATGAGCTTATTAATTTGGCGGGGCTTGACGAAGAGAAGGAAACGTTCAAGCACATTACTTTTGATAACTACCTGACTGCGCAGAAACCACCAATGCCGGCACCAAAAGCAAAAGACGAACCGAAGATCAGTGTTGTTGTTGCGCGAGGCCAAATTGTCGACGGTTCTCAAAAAGCCGGCATGATTGGTGGCGACAGTACCGCTAAACTTATTCGCGATGCCCGTAATGACGAAAACACCAAAGCCATTGTGCTTCGCATTGACAGCCCGGGTGGCAGCGCTTTCGCATCAGAAATTATTCGTCAGGAGTTATTGCAAGCAAAAGAAGATGGTATTCCGGTTGTAGCATCAATGAGTTCAGTCGCAGCTTCAGGCGGTTACTGGATTGCCGCAGATGCTGATAAAATCATTGCTTCCCCTACTACCATTACTGGCTCTATCGGTGTGTTTGGATTACTGATGAACCTGGAAGACAGCCTTGCTGCTATTGGTATTCACAGTGACTCTGTCAGCACCACTGAAATTGAATCCATAAACCCTATGGAAGAAATGACAGACTACCAGCAAACGATGATTCAAAAGTCGGTGGAAAATACCTACGACAACTTCTTAAGTCTTGTCGCTGATGCTCGTAATATGAGCAAAGATGACGTACATGAAATAGCTCAGGGCCGTATCTGGACAGGTCGTCAAGCAATGAAACGTGGTCTGGTTGATACCTTAGGTGACTACGACGACGCCATTAAACTGGCAGCAGAGCTAGCCTCTATTGAAAAGTATGATGTGAATGTTGTTCAGCAGAAATTATCACCACAAGAGCAGTTCTTTGCTGAACTGTTTAACAATAGTGCGGCTAGCGACTTGTTACCTAAGGTGAGCCGTGACAATAGTAGTGATTGGTTATTGAAGCTATTCAGTGACGTACAGTCTGAAACTGCCGTACTGAGAAACTTCAACGACCCGAAAAACGTTTACTCATACTGTGCACTGTGCCCTCAACCGCGTTAGAATAATCGACATTCGTTACTAAGAATGTCGACAGGAGACGCAAGTGCCTCGTAAAAAGATATATGTTGCTTATACCGGCGGAACCATAGGTATGAAAAAATCGGAACAAGGATACGTTCCGGTTGCGGGGCACTTAAGTGATTGCGTACAAAAAATGCCGGAGTTTTTCAGGGAAGAAATGCCGGAATTTGTTATTCATGAATACTGTCCTTTAATGGACTCCTCAAACATGACCCCGGCAGACTGGGTTACTATCGCCCGGGATATTGAGGACAATTACTCGGATTATGATGGATTCGTCATCCTCCACGGTACCGATACCATGGCTTACACAGCGTCTGCCCTATCGTTCATGCTGCAAAACCTCAATAAACCGGTCATTGTTACCGGCTCACAAATTCCTTTAGCAGCACTGCGTTCCGATGGTCAAACGAACTTGCTGAATGCCCTTTACGTTGCTGCTAACTATCCGATTCCAGAAGTCGGCCTGTTTTTTAATAACACCTTATTTCGCGGAAACCGTTCAACGAAATCGGATGCTAATGGCTTTAATGCGTTTTCATCGCCCAATTTCCCCTCGTTGCTGGAAGCTGGCATACAAATTCGCTTAAATGCCGGTCAACTTTCCGAAACAGATGCCAAACCGAGTGAGCTCAACGTGGTTGAAATGACGCCACAGCCTATCGGTGTGGTCATGCTTTATCCGGGCATTTCACCCGACATAATCGACAACCAGTTAAAACAGCCGGTGAAAGCACTTATTCTACAAAGTTATGGCGTCGGCAATGCGCCGCAAAACGATGCTCTGCTCTCTGTTTTAAAGCGCGGTATCGATAACGGCATTACAATTTTAAATTGCACACAGTGTTTCCGTGGGCGTGTCGATATGGACGGTTATGCTACCGGCAATGCGCTGGCAAAACTTGGCTTAGTGTCCGGCTCCGATATGACCATTGAAGCCGCGCTAACCAAGTTACATTACCTACTGTCGCAAGACATTTATCACAATGAAATTCAAAAACTATTACAGAAGAATTTACGCGGCGAATTAACTCCGCCATAATCGAGCACTGACTCAAATCAATAATAATAACAATATTACTATGGCTAAAAATACGTCTCCGGCTTTTGCCTCACGATTAGGCTTTATTCTCGCTGCTGCTGGCTCCGCCGTTGGAGTCGGCAATATATGGGGCTTTCCAACCCAGGCGGCCAGTAACGGCGGAGGTGCCTTTTTACTGGTTTACCTCATTATGATTGCCATTCTCGCCTACCCTATGCTTGTGGCAGAAGTCACCATCGGCCGAATTCGTCAAAACAACCCAATTGAAGCGTTAAGAAATTTATCCGACAAAGCCTTCTTCAGAGGAACCGGAGCTATAGCCGGGGTCGTCGGGCTTATCGTCCTTAGTTTGATTTTAAGTTTTTATGCCATCGTATCCGGCTGGCTTATTTCGTATATGATATCGCCGCTACTTATCTTTGTTGGCCTGCCGGACACTGCCGCATGGTTTGTCGAATTTTCAGAAGCCAGAAATATGGCGACCATGGTCTTCTTTATGCTGTTAACCGTCTACGTGGTGCGTTCAGGTGTCAATAACGGCATAGAACGCTGGTCACGACGGCTCATGCCAATGCTGTTTGTCCTCTTAATTGGTATGTCAGCATACATTCTGACTCAGGAAGGCGCTCTTGAAGGCCTTAAAATGTATTTAGTCCCTGACTTTTCCCAAATTAGCGACCCGCAACTTATCATACGAGCCATGGGTCAGGCCTTTTTCTCATTATCGCTAGGTGTTTGCGTAATGATGACTTACGGCGCCTATCTATCGAACAAAGAGAATATTCCTAAAACAGCCGCCTGGGTTGCTGGTATAGATACCAGCGTGGCCTTTTTAGCCGGGCTTTTAATTTTACCCGCTATGTTCGTTGCTCAGTCCAATGGCGTTCAAATATACGCAGATGACGGTACCCTGCTCTCCGCCGATACACTGGTATTTACCGTATTACCCGCAATGTTTGACACACTTGGAACGGCAGGCTTATTCGTCTCGTTCGGCTTCTTTTTATTGATGGTTATAGCAGCCATTACATCCTCTATTTCTATGCTGGAAGCACCGGTAAACGCATTGCGCGAAGAAGCTCGCTGCGACAGAAGCTCAGGGGTGTGGATAGTCACTCTTATTGTCACCGCTATTTCGACTACAATTATTTATAATTTTGAGGTCTTATTTGGGGCGGTAGTCACATTCAGCACCGTTTATATGCAGCCAATAATGGCTCTGGTGTTCGCTATTATGCTGACTTGGGTCTTACGCCAGAATCACCTGCTGAAAGCTTTAAAGCAAGGTTCACCGGATATCGATAAAAGCTGGTTCTGGAAAATATGGCCCTGGTACGTCAAATTTGTTTGCCCGGTGCTTATTCTTTTGATTATTTGGCAGGGCTGAATCAGTTTAAGGATAAAGAAATAAAGGCTGCCGCCAATAACGACAGCCTTTTCATCATTAAATAACCCATTTATCCATAAAACTATCGACCGGCATTTGATCAAACGAGTCGTTTTCAGTACACAGTTTAAATATCTCATTCGCCTGACTTGCCGGAAACCGCTTACTTAAGCTCGCTTTAAATTTTTCTTTGAGTACAGGAATACCCTCGTCACGACGGTTACGATGTCCTATTGGATACTCCACTGCCACTTTTTCTGTTTTCGTACCATCTTTGAAGAAAACTTGGATCGCGTTGGCAATCGAACGCTTATCCGGATTCAGATAATCTTCACTGTACTGGCGGTCTTCTTCAACGACCATTTTTTCTCGAAGAGCATCGATTTCCGGATGTGCCTGATGAAATCCATCTTCATAGTGATCAGCATTCAGTTCCCCCCAGATTAAGGGCACTGCGGTCATATACTGTAAGCAATGATCCCTATCTGCGGGGTTAGCCAGCTCCCCTTCTTTGGAGATAATACGAATCGCAGATTCATGTGTTGTAATAACGACTTTCTCTATGTCGTCTACCTTACCTTTTACATCGGGATGAAGCGTTACTGCAGCTTCACACGCTGTTTGAGCATGAAACTCTGCCGGGAAAGACAGTTTAAACAGAATGTTTTCCATAACGTAATTGCTGTAATCGCGCTGAAACTTAAATTTCCGATCTTCTTCGTCTTTCAGCTTCTGATCTTTATTTGTCTTACTAAAGAGAACATCATAAAAACCCCATTGTGGCGCAGTCAAAGCGCCGGGGATTCCCATTTCACCACGCATCGTTATATCTGACAGACGCACTGCCCGAGAGGTGGCATCCCCCGCTGCCCACGATTTACGGGAGCCCGCATTAGGTGCATGGCGATAGGTCCTCAATGACTGACCATCTACCCAAGCCTGAGACAGCGCTGCCATAATTTGCTCTTTGCTGGCACCCATTAGCCAACTAACAACAGCTGTTGACGCCACTTTTACCAGTACAACATGGTCAAGCCCAACTCGGTTAAAGCTGTTTTCTATGGCCAGATTACCCTGTATTTCATGGGCTTTTATCATGCCTTCCAGCACGTCTTTAATAACAAGAGGTTTAAGCCCACGGCTGCGTCGCTGCTGAGAAATGAAGTCGGCGGTCGCTAAAATGCCACCTAAATTATCAGACGGATGTCCCCATTCTGCCGCCAGCCAGGTATCATTGAAATCCAGCCAACGAACAATGCAGCCTATATCCCACGCAGCTTTAACGGGGTCTAAAGAAAACTGTGTACCAGGAACACGAGCGCCATTGGGAACCTTTGTCCCTTGTACCAGTGGTCCCAAATGTTTGGCACATTCCGGATAACCTAATGCCAACATACCGCAGCCCAGCGTATCCATAAGGCAGTACTTCGCGGTACTCCAGGCTTCTTCGCTTGTGACGTTATAGTTCATTACATAGTCGGCGATATCGACAATGACGTCGTCGTAATCGGGACGTTTATTTTGTTCGACAGTCGTAGGCATTATGACTCCTTAATTCAAAGGGTGACTCAAATAGCTACGGAGCTAATCGGTTGATTGATCGCTCTTTTCGTTTATTTTGGATAAAAAAAACCCGGAACCAATCCAGATTGTTCCGGGTATAGGGGAATGGCTCATGGGATGAGCCGTGCGCTAACTCATGATAAAACAGTCTCATTTATCCTGCTTAAAATTCATCCAACAATTTTTAGTTTAGACAATAATCGAAGGATGTCTAATTTTTTTACAGTTTCTTTTAACTTTATGTTTTTGAACAATTAAAAATGTTTTATCGACAAGTTATGCACAGCTCATTAAGATGCTTTAAACAGCTTATAAAAGTTCTCAGTGGTCACGCGTGCAACCTCTTCCAGCGTAATACCTTTAACGTCTGCTACGCATCTTGCGACATCAGTCACGTAGGCCGGCTGATTCACTTTGCCACGATGAGGCACCGGTGCTAACCAGGGGCTGTCAGTTTCAATAAGTAGTTTGTCTAAAGGCAATGCTTTAACTGTGTCTCTTAATTCCGATGCATTTCGAAAAGACGCAATACCAGAAATGGAAATATAAAAGTCTAATGAGTCGATGGCTTCTTTTGCCATTTCGTAAGACTCGGTAAAGCAATGTAAAACACCGCCAGGTTTATCCGCGTGGCCTTGTTTTAACATAGCCAGGGTATCTTCACGGGCTTCCCGGGTATGAATAATAAGAGGTTTATTCAACTGCCCTGCTACAGCAATGTGCTGCTCGAAGTTGTTTTGTTGTTTCACTTTCGAGTCCGGATCATAAAAGTAATCCAACCCTGTTTCACCAATGGCAACAACCCTTGGTTCGCTGGCTAGCTCTGTTAACTTTGCCGCCATTTCATCAGCGCCCATGCTCTCTTCATTGACGTAAAGGGGATGCACACCGCAGGATATAGAAACATTGTCATACGCAGAAACGGTATCGCGCATTTGCGGGTACTCATCGAGCGTGACACAAACACACAGCATATGCTCCACGTTATTTTTGCGGGCATTCTCTACTAATCCAGCCAGGTCTGTACCGACTTTCTCTGGGTCAATACGATCTAAATGACAATGCGAATCAACAAACATCCAGTGCTCCGTTGCAATTAAGTTGCGCAAGAATTTAATAATGAACGGAACAGTTTACCATATTCAGACTTATGCTTGTGAGTCAGATAGTTTAATCGATGCCCTGTCGCCAGGTCTTTGGGGAGCAAGGTTAAAACGCAGGGCAACTGCCTGTTTTCAAACAGCCAGGTCACTTGTGTGCTGAAGTAAAAAGGACACGGCCGATCATGCAATGTCAGCGACACATCAAGTCTTTCTCCCAACTTATAGTAATGTTCACTGGTTTCAGGCATTAAAAATGATGTGTATTTAAAGAGTGGCACCATTCGCGTTGCCAACTCGTGAGCAGACTCAAGCTCAACAGATATAACGTGGGACATAAAGGCTCCGTTTATTGCAACAGGAGCCTTATTCTTCACCCAGCAGAAAGTGTGACCAGCGGCTCCAGATAAGGGTTAATAATAACGGCAAATTAACGCCGGGGGAGCCCTGATATGTCTGACGTAACTGTCGGCATTCCGATACCCATTGACTGAGATGCGACGCAGTCAACCAAGAGCATTGCGTTAATCGTTCATACCGCTCTCGCACGCCAGGAAAGTAAAAACGCTCAGCGGGAAGCCGGTTTAACTGAGCGAGCATATCGGATGCTAAGCGCTCAGACGTATTCAACCACTCTGCCGCAACTGCTTTGTCTTTTAGCTCAGGTAGTGGGGTCAGCTTATGCAAAGCGTCGAATAGCTCCGCAGCTTGCGCAGTTTGTTCATCAGTTTGTTCGGCTTCAGGGTAAGGAATGCTGAGCCACTGCATGCGGCTTCGCAATGTTGGCAATAATTGTTCAGGCTCTTTCGTTGATATTAGCCAACAGGTATCAGCAGGCGGCTCTTCAAGTACTTTCAGTAAAGCATTAGACGCCTGCTCAGTCATTTTTTCAGCTTGCAAAATAACGGCAACTTTAAAACCACCCTGGTTTGCCTTATTCACAATGTTTTTTTGTAGGTCACGAACCTCATCGACCCCGATGCGACTGGCTTCTGTGCCATCGAGTATCCAGGTATCCGGATGGTTTCCCGCGGCGTACAGCAAGCACGATTTACATTGGTTACAAGCACTCTTCCCTTTCGACTGGCAAAGCAAATACTTGGTGAACTGCTCAATGAAGCTGTTACTGCCTTTGTCCGGGTAGTGTTTTAAGTAATATGCATGGGCTAACCTATTGCTTTCAAAAGCAGTCACTAAACGTAACCATGCATCGCGTAACCAGGGGGCGGCCATTAAAACAAATTCTCCTCAAGAGTTCTTAGAATGGCTTTATGTACTTTTAACATCGGTTGATTCGCATCGATCACGAAAATCGACGGGTCTTTCGCCGCAATGTTCAGGTAGGCCTGCCGTGTTCGTTTAAAAAACGCCAAGTCCTCTTCTTCTATTCTATCCAGCTCACCTCGCTCCCTGGCTCGCTCAAGACCCACTTCCTCATCAACATCCAGTAAGATGGTCAAATCGGGATAAAAACTGCCTAATGTTAACCCACGTAGCTTTTGCAAAAGTTCATCGCCAAGCTGTCTGCCACCGCCCTGGTAAGCCCGCGATGATAAATCATGACGGTCACCAATAACCCAAGTGCCATTGATTAAGTGTGGCTTAATGACATTTTCGACTAGCTGTACACGGCTAGCGTACATGAGTAGCAACTCGGTTGTCGGGACTAAGGTTTCATCCCACTTTTTCTTGACCAAGTCGCGTAACGACTCAGCCAACGGCGTTCCACCGGGTTCGCGCACGGCTTCAGTTTCAATACCTTTAGCTTGCAAATGCGTGATCACATTGGCGATAGCAGAACTTTTACCTGCTCCCTCCAGACCTTCAATAACAACAAACTTCCCTTTCATATTTACTCTTTATTTAGTTGATAGCGGCGCACGGCTTTATTATGTTCTTCCAGCGTTTTTGAAAACACATGACCACCGGTGTCATCAGCAACAAAGTAATAGTACGGCGACTCGTCAGGATTGGCGGCTGCTTCTAACGACGCCCGACTTGGCATAGCGATAGGTGTCGGCGGTAATCCATTAATTCTATAGGTGTTATAAGCCGTTTTCTCACGTAAATGTGCGCGTGTTAGATTACCGTCGAAGTTTTCAACACCGTATATTGTTGTCGGATCGGACTGCAACCGCATCCCAATAGCAAGTCGGTTTGCGAAAACGCTGGCAACCAAACTTCTCTCACCCGCTATGCCCGTTTCTTTCTCAATAATTGACGCTAAAACTAATAATTCATAAGGCGAGTCAACCGGACAATCATCTGAGCGTTCACTCCATACCTCAGCTAATGTGCGCTGCATTGACTCGTATGCGTCTCTTAAAATGCTCTCAGCTGACGAATACGCTCGATAAGTATAAGTTTCGGGCAATAGAAGACCTTCTAACGAATCATAAGAAGCTCCTAACTCAGTTCTTAACCTGTCAGCAGCCGTTTGCGCGTCACCCGTTAAATAAGTTGCCTCGTTCAACTTTAACAGCCACTGTTCCAGTGTGTGACCTTCCACCAGAGTGACCGAAAACTGAAGCTCGTCGCCGTTTGCGAGTTTTCTCCATACATCAAACCAATTATGCGTTGGCTTAATCTCGTAAACACCAGCTCTCAAATGATTTATCCCGCCAAGTAAGCGGCTAAAACCATAACTCAGCTGTGTATTATTCAGCACGGATTTATCAAGTGAGTAATGCTGAGTAACTTGTGCAACAACGTACCGCGCATGCTTTCCTTTAGGAAACTCAAGCACAAGTGGTTCACTTTGATGAACATTTCCAAAAGGCTGAGATAAATAATAGTAACCGTAGCCAAGCCCCCCTGCGCCAATGACAATAAAAAAAAGAGCAATTAAAAACAAACGTTTAAGTAAAGTCATAAAGCCAGGCGTTGTATCTTATTGGGTAACTGATTATTTTCGAATACTTTACCATTAAATGAGTGAACAGGGACAGCGCCTCGGACACTGTTGCAAATGAAAATTTGCTCTGCGCTCCCCAATTCAGTCGCCGTACAATCTTTTATTCTAAGGTTAGCAAGCGCATTGCTTTCTATGATGTATTGCCGCATAACGCCATTAACCCCAGCCGTTGTCAGTGACGGTGTAAACCACTGCTCACCGACCCGCCAGAATACATTACCTTGAATAGCCTCTATAACAGTGCCGTCACTTGTACAAACAATTAGGTCATCAACGCCTTTTTCCGACTTTTCAGCACTGAGCAGAACTTGCTCTAAGCGATTTAATGTTTTTAGCCCCGCAAGAATGGGCTGTTGCGCCAAAACAAAGTCAGCCAACTCAATATCTAGAGGTTTTTGAGGTGTTGGTAATGAGCTTACCTGAATGTATTCATTGGCTTCTGCGCGGCTATCAAAGCCATAACCCTGGGCACTACTTCCCCGAGTTATAATCACCTTACACACCCCTTCCTCAACCTCTGCTGCCAATGTCTTCAACCGAACCTGTAAAGTGCTTATTGCCGGGTAATGGATGCGTAAAGCGTCGTTGGCATGAGCCAGTCGGGCAATATGTGCGTCTAAGTGCTCTGGAACACCATTAACAATACGAAGAGTGGTGAAATGGCCATCGCCAAACTGAAGCCCTCGGTCAAGAGCATCGGGATCAATTGGGTGAGTATTAAAAAACTGTTTTATCAGCGTCATAACGAAAATAGGCGGAACCAAGGTTCCGCCTATTGTCTCAATAATTCTCTGAAAAATTAATCGTCAGAGTGATTATTTACGTAATCAATTGCTGCTTGAACAGTTTTGATTTTTTCAGCTTCTTCATCAGGAATTTCAGTTTCGAATTCTTCTTCCAAAGCCATAACCAATTCAACTGTGTCTAAAGAGTCAGCACCCAGGTCATTTTCAAATGACGCTTCAGGCTTAACTTCTTCTTCTTTAACACCCAGTTGCTCAATAATGATTTTCTTTACGCGTTCTTCAATAGTACTCATTTATAATATCCCTCAAATAGTCGTCGCGAGAGTGAAAATTGGCTGTAGTGTAGTGAAACCAGCCTCATTAATAAAGTAAAAATTCCGATAAAATTAAGAGGTCGTACCGCTGACCGCTTAAACCATCGCCATTCCGCCATTAACGTGAATGGTTTCACCGGTAATGTAAGCTGCCCCATCTGACGCCAAAAATGTCACCGCAGACGCAATTTCATCTGGCTTGCCTAATCGTGCAGCAGGAATATTAGCAAAAATACTTTCTTTTTGCTCTTCCGTTAACGCTTTTGTCATATCCGTATCAATAAATCCTGGTGCCACGCAGTTCACGGTGATACCGCGCGCTGCAACTTCTTTGGCCAAAGACTTACTGAAGCCAACCAGCCCCGCTTTTGCGGCGCAATAGTTAACCTGCCCAGGGTTCCCTGTGGTACCAACCACTGAACTGATATTAATAATGCGACCATTACGACGTTTCATCATGCCACGAACCACGGCTTTGCAGACACGGAAAATAGCCGTTAAATTGGTGTCGATAACAGAGTTCCACTCATCGTTTTTCATGCGCATCATTAAGTTGTCGCGAGTAATACCGGCATTATTGACCAGAATATCGATACTACCGAACTCTTTTTCAAGCGACTTTACTGTTTCCTGAACGCTATCAGCGTCAGTTACGTTCAAAGCAATACCTTTGCCTTTATCACCAAGGTAATCGGAAATAGCGGCCGCCCCTTTGTCTGAGGTTGAGGTGCCTATTACTGTTGCTCCTTGCTGAACAAGCTGCTGCGCGATTGCTTTGCCAATGCCACGACTAGCTCCTGTTACTAACGCAACTTTATTCTCCAAGCTCATCACTTATTCACCTTTTAAATTGAATTCAATGCATCAGCGCTGTTTAACGCTGAACAATTAAATGATTTAGTTATACGTTTATTCAAGCCCGTTAATACTTTCCCCGGACCGACTTCGAATGCTTTTTCCACGCCCATATCAGCAGCTTTCTCAACAGACTCTGTCCAACGCACCGGACAATAAAGCTGTCGGACCAATGCGTCTTTTATCGCTGCCGGATCTGTTTCAACCATGACATCAACATTATTGATAACGTCAATTACCGGTGACTTAACGGTAATATTCTCCAATTCCTGCTTTAATTTTTCGGCTGCTGGCTTCATTAACGCACAGTGCGAAGGCACGCTAACAGGCAGAGGTAAAACACGTTTAGCGCCTGCTTCTTTCAAGGCTTCGCCGGCACGGGAAACTGCTGAGGCATGACCGGCAATAACGACTTGCCCCGGTGAGTTATAATTTACCGGAGTGACAACTTCGCCCTGGGCCTGCTCTTCACAGATTTGCTTAATAACATCATCATCTAAACCGATAACGGCTGCCATTGCCCCTTCACCGTCAGCAACAGCTTCCTGCATAAACTTGCCGCGTGCTTCAACGAGTTTAACTGCATCTTTAAAGTCGATAGCACCTGCACAAACCAACGCCGAATATTCTCCCAGGCTGTGCCCTGCCATGACCAGGTCATCGCCTAGACCTTTGTCTTTGGCAACGCGATATAACGCAACGCTGGCAGTCAGTAACGCAGGTTGAGTGAACTGTGTTTCATTGAGCTGGTTATTGGGGTCTTGCTGCACAAGCTCCCACACGTCATAACCAAGTGCATCGCTTGCCTGTGCGAACGTCTCTTTTATGATCCCAAACTCGTCGGCTAATTCACCAAGCATACCAACGCTCTGCGAGCCTTGCCCCGGGAAAAATAACGCTGTCGTCATAACCACCCTCTTAATATCGAATTAATGCTGAGCCCCAGGCGAATCCACCACCAAAGGCTTCTAATAATAGGTTCTGCCCACGTTTAACGCGACCATCTTTAACTGCCCAGTCTAACGCAATTGGCACCGATGCGGCAGATGTATTACCTGTTTTGTCCAAAGTAATAACCACTTGTTCCATCGACATGTTTAATTTTTTTGCCGTCGCTTTAATAATTCGCAAGTTTGCCTGGTGTGGTACCAACCAATCCAATTCTTCCGGTGACATCTTATTCGCCGACAATGTATCGGTAACCAAGCTACTCAGTTTTGCCACAGCAACTTTGAAGACTTCATTGCCTTTCATGTACATCCAGGTATCGTCTTGCGGGTTAGCTTTGCGGTTTGCCTGTTTCGCCCCCAGTAAATGGCTGTATTCACCCGCGCTGTACAAATGCGTTGAAACAATGCCCGGCTCGTTACTTTGCTCGAGTATGACTGCACCGGCCCCATCACCGAACAGAACTAAGGTGTTTCTGTCGTTGGGGTTACACAGTCGCGCCAGAACATCGGTGCCAATAACTAAAGCACGCTTATATTGACCGGTTTTAATGAAGTTATCGGCGACCGATAGCGCAAAAATAAAGCCTGAACAAGCCGCACCAATATCAAATGCGGGAATATTTGTGACATCGAGCATTCGCTGAATTTCGCATGCAGCACTTGGAAACGCGTGCTCAGCCGAAGTTGTCGCCACAACGATAACGTCGATATCCCGAGCGTTTAGCTGACTACTTAATAAGGCTTGTTTCGCGGCTTCATAGCCAAGCGTTGCGGCTGACTCATTCGCAGCTGCAATTCGCCGTTCTTTAATGCCAGTACGTTCAGTAATCCATTCGTCTGATGTGTCAACACGGGTGGCAAGATCATCATTTGTAAGACGTTGCTCCGGTAAATAATGACCGGTACCAACAATTCTCGAGTATGTCATAACAACTCTGCATTTTAAGGCTGTTCAGATAAGACCGCTTCGACCCTATTTTTGATTCGGTCAGGAAGCTGCTCGTGCGCCTCTGCTACAGCTTGCTGGATAGCGCTGTAGAATGCTTCCGCATTGGCACTTCCGTGGCTTTTAATCACCACCTGGCGCAATCCTATCAAACTTGCTCCGTTGTAGTGGTCGGGCTTCAGCCTGTCCCACGATTTATGCGTACGTCGTTGTAAGAATTTGAAGAAAAATCGATACAGCCAATGAGAGTTTAGTGTTTCTCTCATTTGCTCAATAATAAAGGTTGCTAAGCCTTCGCAGCTTTTCAACGCAATGTTACCGACAAAACCATCGCAAACGATAACGTCGGAGCGGCCACTGAATAAATGGTTGCCTTCAATAAAGCCGTTGTAATTTAAACCTTCACACTGAGAAAGTCTGGCAGCGGCATTACGAACCACATCACTGCCTTTAATTTCTTCTTCGCCCATGTTGAGCAAGCTAATTTTCGGCTTTTCTATGTCCAGCAAATACTCAGCAGCTACCGAGCCCATTACACCAAACTGGAACAAGGTGTCAGAATCGCAGCTAGCGTTTGCGCCCAAATCAAGCAAAAACGATTTGCCACCGACACGGTTAGGAATCGCCGTCATCAGCGCAGGCCTTAAAACTCCGGGTAAGGTTTTTACCGTAAAATACGCATTCGTCATTAATGCGCCGGTATTACCGCCGCAGACCATTGCATGGCATTGTTCATTGGCAAGGGCTTGCAGTGCAAGACGCATAGACGAATTCGGTTTGCTACGTAAAGACTGACCAGGCTTGTCATCCATGAGAATGGTTTGCTCAGCATGAACCACGCTGACAGCAGTGCTTTCTTTAAGGTGATATTGCTTTAATAGCGGATTTATCTGGTCTTGGTGACCAAAAACTGTGAAGTGAGTATTGGGATAGTTTGAAACCGCTCTTTGCAGAGCTTCAATAACAATAGAGGGGCCATTATCGCCCCCCATTGCATCAATCGCTATATTAAGTTCAGGCATGGCCTGTCTTACTTATTAACGACCTTGCGACCTTTATAATAACCGTCGGCTGTTACGTGGTGACGACGATGCGTCTCACCCGTAGTTGAGTCAACCGACAGTGTTGGGCCGTCTATCGCATCGTGTGAACGACGCATGTCGCGTCTTGAACGACTTTTCTTACTTTTTTGAACAGCCATTTACGCTATCTCCTGATTATTTACGCTTTAATTCTTGTAATACGGCAAATGGGTTATCAGATTCGTCTTTATCAGACTCGTCGATTTCGCCCCATGTCATCGCATCACGGTCTACCTGACAAGACTTAGCGTCGTGCTTAGGTACTAAAGGCATTGCCAGAATTAATTCATCTTCGATAAGCCCATGCAGATTGATTTCACCGAATTCATTCGCCTCGATAGCTTCATAGCTTTCAGGGAAGTCATCAGCCACCTGCCGCTTAGTGACAGGAGCATACGCAAATTGCGCAAAAATATCAACTGCTAAAGGCGTATTGCAGCGTTCGCAACGTACTTGAACATGTACCTTTGCGTCACCTGCAAAATAGCTTATGCCTTGTTCATCAATACCAAACTCAACTTTGACGTCAGGATCAGGACATGACTCTACGAGCAACTCCTGAAACCGAGTTAACGTTTTTGCTGGTACTAAGCCCTCGTAAATGACCTTTTTATTGGCACATTTTACGGGGTCTACCGTTACGGGAATACGAACCTTTTGCATAGCGCGCGAATGTTACCTTAAGTTGGTGTTCAGTGGCAAGATAAATCGGACGTTACCGACAATTATCTACAATTAATTAACTCAGTGGATTAATTCCCTGAGATCTTAGCATATCCAGTAGCGCAATCGTCGGAAGTCCAATAAGAGTATTAGGGTCATTCCCTTTCATTTCACTGAACAAACTGACGCCCAGGCCTTCACTTTTAAAACTGCCGGCACAATCAAGCGGTTGCTCTAATTCAACATAACGAGCTATTTCATCAGCCGTTATATTATCCCGAAAGGTTACGAAGAACGGTTCAATTCTTACTTCGCACTGAGAAGTTTGGGAGTTTAATACAGCAAGCCCTGTATAAAAGGTCACCGTTTTGCCCACAAAGCTTTTTAGCTGCTCAATGGCTTTTTCCTCGGTACCCGGCTTGCCAAGAATTAAGCCGTCGCATACCGCGACTTGATCGGAACCAATAATAATAGATGGTTCACCATTAAGTTTTCTCGCCACAGCTTGTGCTTTTTCTTCCGCTAAACGCCCTACCAGCTGCTCTGGCTGCTCTTCATTAACTGCAGACTCATCAATGTCTGGCTTTACGACGTTATAAATTAAGTGCAGTTTGTCCATTATAGCCCGACGGTATTTTGAACCAGAGCCAAGCACTAGGGGGAGTGTCATAACCTCTCCTTTAAAATAAAGTTCGAAAGTTCAGTCAGAGATGACGCAATATATTCAGCGCCTGCCGCTTTTAGTTGGTCGGCCCGGTGCGCGCCCATAGTCACTCCAATAGGGAAAACACCAGCGGCACTGGCCATTTTCATATCATGTATTGAGTCGCCCACCATAACTGTATTGTCAGGCGAATAGCCTGCCTCATGCATTAATTCTATGAGCATATCTGGGTTCGGCTTGCCTTTTGATTCATTGGCGCAACGGGAATAAGGAAAGAACTGGGCCATATTCGTTTCCTGCCACACTCTGTCCAGGCCTCTTCGAGCTTTGCCAGTTGCAACCCCAAGTTGCACATTGCTTGAACGCAACGCTTCAAGCGAGTTAACGGCATCGTCAAACATGGGCGATGCTACTGTGTTCAGTGTGACGTATTCGTCTTTGTAACGCTCTAAAAAAATCTGCTTTTTTTGGGAGTCCAAAACACCAAAAAGCCTTTCAATAGCAGGCTCCAAACTAAGCCCTATGATATCTTTTGTCGCCTGCTCTGAGGGTACAGCTAAACCAATGTGTTCGGCAGTCCGCTGCATTGACGAAACGATACGGCCAATGGAATCCATTAAGGTTCCATCCCAGTCAAAAACAACGAATTGAAATTTCGACATTACGGCAACCTACATCATTGTTTGGTTAGCTTCGACAGCGTCGCGCTGAGGTTTTCATCTAAGGGCGCTTCGAACTGCACGTCTTTTTCCGTTTCTGGGTGCTTAAATGAAAGCTTCCAGGCGTGTAAGAATAGTCGCGTCAGTCCTTTAGACGCCATTAACTCGTCAAAGTCAGTGTCACCATATTTAGGATCTTTAGCGATAGGGTGTCCTGCGTGCAAGCAATGCACTCGAATTTGGTGCGTCCGGCCAGTCAACGGCGATGCTTCTACAAGGGTCGCCTCGGCGTAGCGCTGGTAAATACGAAAGCGCGTTTGCGACGGTTTACCTTCTGCACTGACACGAACAACCCGTTCACCAGATTGAAGCGTATTCTTTTGTAGAGGTGCTTCTACCATACGCACCCTTTTTTGCCACTGTCCTCTAACTAACGCCAAATACTGCTTATTCATTTCTTTGTTGCGCAACTGTTCATGCAGTAACTTCAGCACTGAGCGCTTTTTCGCAACCAAAAGAATGCCACTGGTATCCCTGTCTATTCGGTGCACAAGCTCTAAGTGTTTGTCATTAGGCCTTAGTGCCCTAAGTCCTTCAATTAGCCCGAAGTTTAGTCCCGAACCACCATGCACAGCAAGACCCGAAGGTTTATTGACGACAATAAAAGACGCATCTTCGTACAGAATATGCTCTTCCAGCCGGGCTATTTTATCGAGTTTAGCCGAAGGTAAAGGTGCCTTTTCAGCAACTTTTACCGGCGGAATCCGAATTAAGTCGCCACTATTTATTTTATAGTCTGGCTTAGCCCGTTTTTTATTAACCCGCACCTCGCCTTTACGAATAATTCGATAAACCAGTGACTTTGGCACTTTGTTTAATTGGGCAATAAGGAAATTGTCCAGGCGCTGCCCCGATTCATCGGTCAGTACGGTATGCCAGCGGACTTTTTGTTGAATGCTTTTCATGGCGGTATTTTAGCACGCTTCCTAGCAATATTCAGTGAAATTAGCGCTTGTATTTTCGGCGTTTTTCGTGAAATAATTAAGTGTCAAAGTCCATCGTGGATGGCAGACAAAGAAACTAATTCGCGCAATCGTGTCAACAGAGCGACGCATTATCCACATCAGCATACGGTTGAAAAGTCTTAATCAAAGAGAATAAGCAAAAATCCGAGATGTTGATGGCACGGAAAAAGAACAGAGAAACCTCGCTCAAAAGAAAGAGCGATTGCAGACGTAACATATAGCGACAATATGACACCGGATGTAATGGTGTTATCGGCACAGTCAAAATCATTTTAACCACACGTTTCAATGACGGGTGGCACAGGCGCTAAGCCTGTACAACAGACGAATTCGATAATCGCACGAGCACCAGAGTGTGTGTGTCATATTGTGGCCCGGAAACATTGAGTCACAGTAATGAAAAGAATGCTAATAAACGCCACGCAGCTAGAAGAGTTGCGTGTTGCGTTGGTCGACGGCCAGCGCCTTTACGATCTGGATATTGAAAGTCCAGGACATGAACAAAAGAAAGCGAATATCTACAAGGGTAAAATAACCCGTATAGAGCCCAGCCTCGAAGCCGCTTTCGTCGATTATGGCGCAGAGCGTCATGGTTTCCTTCCTTTAAAAGAAATTGCCAAGACTTACTTTCCAGAGGGATATACCTTCCAGGGACGTCCAAACATTAAAGACGTTGTTTCTGAAGGTCAGGAAGTCATTGTTCAAATCGACAAAGAAGAGCGTGGTCAGAAAGGCGCGGCACTAACAACCTTTATTTCTTTGGCAGGCAGTTATCTGGTATTAATGCCAAACAACCCTCGTGCCGGCGGTATTTCGCGCCGTATTGAGGGCGACGAACGCTCTGCCTTGAAAGAAGCCCTGTCGGAAATTAACGTACCGAAAGAAATGGGCCTTATTGTCCGTACCGCAGGTGTTGGCAAATCAAAAGAAGAATTAGAGTGGGACTTAAACGTTCTTATTCATCATTGGGAAGCTATTAGCAAAGCGGCTACCGAGCGCCCTGCTCCATTCTTGATTCACCAGGAAAGTAACGTCATTTTCCGCGCCCTTCGTGACTATTTACGTCGTGACATTGGCGAAGTGCTTATCGATAGCCCGAAAGTCTACGAGCAGGTACGTAATCATATTCAAATTATTCGTCCTGACTTCTTGCAGCGCGTTAAGCAATATGAAGGCGATGTTCCATTATTCAGCCATTACCAAATTGAGAGCCAAATTGAGTCAGCTTTCCAACGTGAAGTTCGTCTACCTTCAGGTGGCTCAATTGTTATTGATCCGACCGAAGCTCTGACTTCAATAGATATCAACTCGTCACGCGCAACTAAAGGCGGCGATATTGAAGAAACAGCGCTGCAAACAAACCTGGAAGCGGCTGAAGAAATTGCGCGTCAACTGAGACTTCGTGATGTTGGTGGCTTAGTCGTTATCGACTTTATTGACATGACACCCGCCAGACACCAACGCGACGTTGAAAATCGACTACGTGACAGTCTTGCACAAGACCGTGCCCGTATTCAGGTGGCTCGCATTTCGCGTTTTGGCTTAATGGAAATGTCTCGTCAGCGTCTGCGTCCGTCACTTGGTGAGTCGGCAAACAATGTATGTCCTCGCTGTAATGGTCAGGGTACTATTCGCTCTAGTGACTCGTTAGCCTTGTCTATTCTGCGTCTCATTGAAGAAGAAGCGCTGAAAGACAACACCATACAGGTTCATGCACAAGTACCGGTAGACGTAGCAACGTACTTGTTGAACGAAAAACGTCAGTCGCTCAATCATATTGAGAAGCGTCATGATGTTAAAATCGTGATTATTCCAAACCATCACTTAGAAACGCCACACTTCGAAGTATTGCGTATTCGTGATGATGAAGTGCCAGAAGCGGCAAGCTTTGAGTTGGTGCAAAAGCCAGAGCAACACGAGTCATCGGTTTCTATCACCTTAACTCAAGAGTCCGCTAAGTTTGACGAACCGGCACTAAAAGGTTTACAAGCGCCAAGTGCAGCGCCGGCCCCTGCTCCTGCACCAACACCGAAACAGCCTGAGAAACCGTCTTTATTAAAACGCTTATCGACTTGGCTGGGTAAACTTTTCGAGAGTGAAGAAGAAACCGATAAGAACAAGCAAAGTTCTAATCAGCGTAGACCAAACCAGCGTCGAAACAACAATAACCGCCGTGGCCGTGGTCGTCGTCCTGCTAATCGTCAGCAGCAAGGTCGTAATAATACGGCGGACAAAGCGGCTGCAGATTCTGCGAAATCGGATAAGAGCGCAGATGAAACGAAAGGTTCAAATAACAAGCCGAACCGCGGTAGAAACGATCGTAGACGTCGCGGCGGACGTAATCGTAACCAGCAACAGAATGCTCAAGGTGCTAATGCTCAGGTGAAGCAAAGCGCTGAGCAAGCGCCGCAAACTGAGGCAGCGCCTGAGAAACCGAAAGAAGTTAAGCCTCGCCGCCAACGTAAACCAATGGAAAAATCCGTTCGCGTTAAAGGCGATGGTTCAGTTGAGAACCAGGCATCACAACAGCCAGCTCCTCAGGCTCAGAAAGATAGTTCTGTCGCTAAAGAAGCTGAAGCGAAAAAGCCAGTTGAGCAAAATGCTGAGTCATCAGCACCGGTAGAGAAAAATACCAATGAGCAAACTCAACAGCGTACTTTAGATCCTCGCATTCAGGCAGCTGCTGAACTTGTTGAAAGCAAAGAGCACTTACCGGTTAACGAGCAAAAGTCTGCTGAGGAACCTGCTCCTGAAGCCTCAGAAGCTCCGAAACAGGAAGAGCAAGCTCCGGAAAACCAGGTTCAGACTCCTGAGCCAAGTGCCGAGGAATCACAGCCTGAGCAACCGGAAACTGTTGCAGCAACAGAAGCTAGCGATACGACAGAACCTGCTGAAGTGGCGGAGACTGAATCAGAGTCAGCTCCTTCAGTGGAAAGTGAAGCTTCGGAGCCAGTTGCGGAACAAGCTCAAGAAGACGTCTCTGAGAAAAAAGCGCGCAACCGTTCACGCCGTTCTCCAAGACATCAAAGAGCAGCGGGACAGCAACGTAAGCAAAACCGGGAAAATAAAGAGTCTAACGAGACTCCGATAATTCCAGCTCGTGGTCTTAGTGGCTCAGCCTTTTCTCCAATGACTAAAGCATCTGCAGTTGAAAGACAAACGCCTTTCCAGGCTCTGAATGTTGCCTCAGGAGAAAGTCGTTTAACGTTCGTCAGAGATGAACAAACGGCAGGCTATGCCAATGCCCGTTCCCGTTCATTTGCTGAAATGACGAAATGTGACTAGCACAAAAAAGCCAGTAAACAATCCCTGTTTACTGGCTTTCTTTTTATCTTCATTACTGCTAATTCAAACGAATATTCGAGCGGTTTTTTTCAAGTGTTTTAAGGCCTATACCTTTTACATCAAGTAACTGTTCTACTTCAGTAAAGCCGCCGAGCTGCTCGCGCACTTCAATCAGTTTTTCTGCTTTCTTAATACCGATACCCACTAACGCTGATGCTATTTCCTGAGCCGATGCCGTATTGATATTTACACCCGTCTGCGCTTCAGCTTGTAATGCAATTGGCGAAGGGGAAACTGTTGGCATTGCATGAGCTGAAAAGCCAATAAATGACGCCAAAACAATAGGTAGCATTTTAAATGTCATAGTATGTTCATCCTTTTTGATAACCACTGCGTCACTGCAGTGGCCATACTATAAACGCTTTTTGCCGGCGCTCTCTCAAATTACGATTTATAAGACAGCTCAATACGCCACTAAGCTATACTTGCCAGTATGTTCTCGACAGCTTGTGCCGGATTAGGAGACTGCGTAATAGGTCGTCCTATCACCATGTAATCAACGCCGACCGTTACCGCTTCAGCAGGCGTCATTGTGCGACGCTGATCATCTTTGCTGCTGCCTTCGGGCCTTATGCCGGGGGTCATTAATTTAAAGTCGTTACCACAGGCTGCTTTTAGCATGTTTGCTTCCTGAGCAGAACAAACAACACCTTTCAGGCCCGATGACTTAGCCAGTTTCGCTAAATACTCAACCTGCTCATTGACGCTCTTAGAAATCCCCAGCTCTTTTAGGTCGCTTTCATCCATACTGGTCAACACCGTCACACCAATAAGCAAGGGCGGGTTATCCGTTTCTTTCAGCGCATCTGCAGCTGCTTTCATCATACGGCTGCCACCACTGGCATGAACGTTAACAACATCGACCCCAAGCTTTGCGGCCGCAGTGACGGCTTTAGCGACGGTATTAGGAATGTCGTGAAACTTTAAATCCAGAAAAATAGAAAAGCCCTTTTCTACCAGGCTCGCAACCCACTGTGGTCCGGCTGAAGTGAATAATTCTTTTCCTACCTTTAAACCTACTTTCCCTGACGGTAATTGTTCAATTAACGCATCTGCGTCCGAAGCATTTTGATAATCTAGCGCTACATAAATTTTTGGTAATTCCATTCGATTATTCACCATCTAATCCAAATATCGGTTTTGTTGTTGACCAGCTCTTACATGACGGACATTGCCAATAAAGGGTATGTCCTGAAAAACCACAGTGATAACACTTATAATTGGGTCTCTGCACAATATGCTCATGTACCATGCGCTGCAGACGCTTAAGACTGTCTCGAGCACTGCCCACGTCGGCTGCTTTTATATGCAGACCCATTAAGTGATGAAAGCCGCGCATGGTTGGATGCTTCTCCAACGCGTTTGCCATGAAGCTTTCAGCATCTTCAATGCTCTGTGACTCAGCCATTTTCTCAGACAGCTTAATAACCGCAGTAATTCCCGCTTCTTGTTCTACACAAGTGTGTAAAAAGTCGATAAAGCCATGACTGTTTCTCTTCGCTTCATACGCTTGCTCTAGTAACGGAATTGTTTCACAAACGTAGGCTTTGTCCTGGTCTATTACTTTCGTGAGGTACTCTATTGCCTGGTTATTATCGCCCTGCTCCAGATAAATACGTCCCAGGGACAAAGACGCCCTTACGCAGTTTGGATCCTGCTTTAATGCCTTATTAAAATACTTCACTCTTACTGACGAGTGATCGGCCGTGTCAGCAACTTCGCAATACAATTGTCCCAGAATCACTTTTATAGAGACGTTCTGTTTAACCAGTTTTAAAGCAACAATAATGGCTTTATCCCATTCATGAGTTGCTTCATAAAGTTCAAGCAAGTGCTTTTGACTGCGCTCTTTAAACAGCTTATTACTTTGCAGACCCTGAAACATTTTCTCTGCGCGATCATAAATACCGGCAGCTAAATAATCTTTGCCTAACTCGTACATAGCGGTTAGGCGATCACTTTCAGATAAATTAGGGAGTGAGGTGAGATTCTTATGAATTTTTATTGCCCGCTCGACTTCACCTCGGCGGCGAAATAATTTGCCCAACGTCCAGTGAGTCTCAATAGTCTCACTATCAACATCAAGCAACTCTACGAATAAATCGACAGCCTTATCGGGCTGATCGGAGAGCAGTAAATTAATACCTGTCGCGTACTGTTTTGAAAAGCGTTTTTGCTCTCTTCTCTCTTCTGAACGCACACTGTTGCGACCCATGAACCAACCATAGGCGGCAGCAATTGGCAGAAGTAAGAAAAGAAGCTCTAACATTTAATTCTGTCTCATTGGTTCGACTGCTTAGCGACTAGTTTCGACAGTTTTCGGCAGCGATAACGCCAGTAAAGGTTAGAAAGTAACATGGCCAATAATCCCACAAGAACGCCGCCACCAAAGAAAATTGCTAACAGCGACGCAACGGTCATATCAGCATTCAGAACCAGTAGATTGACGTTAATAACTTGCGTATTTTGGGCTCCAAACGCCATGGCTAAAAGGAATATAGCCAAAACGGGAATAAGAATAAGCAACTTCCTGAGCATATTCGCTTACCTGTTATTTATAAAAAAACGGCATGCCAGTATAGCATGCCGTTTTTATCAATCGAGCGTAAAAAACTACTTTATAAATCGACGCGCTCGCGCAGTTCCTTACCCGCTTTAAAATGAGGAACGTATTTCCCATCTAAATTAACCGGGTCACCGGTTTTCGGGTTACGACCAACACGTGGCGCACGATAATGCAAAGAGAAGCTTCCAAAACCTCGAATTTCAACGCGTTTCCCCTGAGACAGGGACTGCACCATTTGTTCAAGAATTTCTTTAACAGAAGCCTCAACTTGCTTAGGAGGCAACTCATGTTTCAAAGTTAACCGTTCAATTAGCTCTGATTTTGTCATAACTTACCTCCTGATAAAGCCGTTTATTACGACGAAAAACTGTCTTAGTCGTCAGTTTTCGCCGCTTTGAACGCGTCAGCCATAGCACTGTTGATACCAGAGCTGTCTTGCTGTTTGTTGACGCTTTCTACCGCTTCTTTCTCTTCAGCTTCGTCTTTCGCTTTGATAGACAGGCTCAGAGTGCGGTTTTTGCGGTCAACGCCCATGAAGCGCGCTTCAATTTTATCACCAACGCTTAACTCAGTGCTTGCATCTTCAACGCGGTCGCGTGCGATGTCTGCTGCACGTACATAACCTTCAACGCTTTCTGCTAATTCAACTTTAGCACCTTTAGCGTCAACTTCAGTTACTGTACCTTCAACAATAGCACCTTTTTTGTTAGCTGCCAGGTAATTGTTAAACGGATCTTCTTCTAATTGCTTGATACCTAGAGAGATACGCTCACGTTCTGCGTCAACTTGCATAACAACAGCGGTAACTTCTTCGCCTTTCTTGTAGTCGCGAACCGCTTCTTCACCTGGAGTGTTCCAGCTGATGTCAGACAAGTGAACCAGACCGTCGATACCACCGTCCAGGCCAATGAAGATACCGAAGTCAGTGATTGACTTGATCTTACCAGTAACTTTCTCGCCTTTATTGTGGTTCTTAGCAAACTCTTCCCAAGGGTTAGGCTTGCACTGTTTAAGGCCAAGAGAAATACGACGACGTTCTTCGTCAATTTCCAGAACCATAACTTCAACAGTGTCGTCAAGGTTAACCACTTTAGAAGGATGAACGTTTTTGTTAGTCCAATCCATTTCTGAAACGTGAACAAGACCTTCAACACCCTCTTCGATTTCAACGAAGCAGCCGTAATCAGTCAAGTTCGTAACACGACCAGTTAAACGGTGACCTTCTGGGTAACGGTTTGCGATATCTGCCCAAGGATCTTCGCCCAATTGCTTCAGGCCAAGAGATACACGAGTGCGCTCACGGTCAAACTTCAATACTTTAACAGTGATTTCATCGCCAACGTTCACGATTTCGCTTGGGTGCTTAACACGTTTCCAAGCCATATCAGTGATGTGCAACAGGCCGTCTACGCCGCCTAAATCTACGAATGCGCCGTAGTCAGTCAGGTTCTTAACAATACCTTGTACTTCCTGACCTTCTTGCAAGTTCTCAAGCAACTCTTCGCGTTCTGCACTGTTTTCTTTCTCGATAACAGCACGGCGAGAAACAACAACGTTGTTGCGCTTCTGATCAAGCTTGATAACTTTGAATTCTAAGTCTTTGTTCTCAAGGTGCGTTGTTTCACGTACTGGACGTACGTCAACCAGTGAACCAGGCAAGAACGCACGAACGCCGCCAAGGTCAACTGTGAAGCCACCTTTAACTTTACCAGAGATATAACCAGTAACAGTTGCGTTTTCTTCGTGAGCTTTTTCCAGCTGCAGCCAAGCTTCATAGCGCTTCGCTTTTTCACGAGAAAGCACGGTTTCACCGAAGCCGTCTTCAACAGCGTCAAGGGCTACGTCAACTTCGTCACCGACGTTGATTTCCAGCTCACCTTCAGCGTTGCGGAATTGTTCTGCAGGAATCGCACTTTCAGACTTAAGACCGGCATCAACTAATACCAAGTCTTTTGCGATAGAGACGATTGTGCCTTTTACGATCGAGCCCGGACGAGTTTCGACTTCTTTCAGGCTTTCTTCAAACAGCTGTGCAAAATTTTCTGACATAATAATTAACTTCGCTTAATAAATGACGTCCACTGAAATTCCGTATGCAGCGGGGTTATTAAAAATGTTCACCTGTATCCTTACTGTGAACCCCTAATTAGGGCCAAGCCCTAGCTAGTTTCTGAGAGTTTGCTGTGGGCAAACGTCAATACTTGTTCCAACACGTCATCAATAGGCGTGTCGGTAGAATCTAAATACAAAGAATCCTCCGCGGGCTTCAATGGCGCCACAGAGCGATTCATATCGCGATCATCGCGTTCTTTAATTTCGTTCACTAATTGATCAATATTAGCATCAAAGCCCTTTTCCTTCAATTGATCAAAACGTCTTTGGGCACGCTCTTGCGGCGACGCAGTTAAAAACACTTTGGCGTCTGCGTCGGTAAATACCACTGTCCCCATATCCCGGCCGTCCGCCACCAGACCTGGTAAGTCTTTAAAGCCGCGCTGGCGACGCAACAACGCCTCGCGTACACGCGGTAAAGCCGCAATTTTAGAGGCCATATTACCCACTTCTTCAGTGCGTATTGTCATGGTGACATCTTCGCCTTCTAAAATAATATGCGTTAGTGACTTTTCTTCGTCTGCTTCAAATTTAACATCCAAATGAGCGGCTAAAGCCACCAGGCTTTCCTCATCTTCCGGCGTGAAGTCATGATGAATCGCAGCCAAAGCCAGTACACGATATATCGCACCGCTATCAAGCAAGTGCCAACCCAGCTTTTCTGCGAGTAACCGACTGATAGTGCCTTTCCCTGCACCACTAGGACCATCAATTGTAATGACGGGGATATGCGTTGCCATAAAATCCTCAATTTGCTCTGCGTATTGCAGCTTTTAGCGGCGCAATTATACGCATTTGTGAAAAAATTGCATTAATCAGGAGCACGAAATAACGGGAAAGCTGAGTTTACTCAGTCACTTTGACAAATTCGTGAAAACTCTTGGAAATAAGTGGGGTACGTTTTACGGCAACAGTCAGGATCATTAATAGTTACGCCTACGGGCGAAAATGCGGCCAGGGAAAAGCACATTGCCATACGGTGGTCATTGTAGGTGTCTATTTTAGCATTTTGCCAGTGCTGAACAGGATATATTTTTAGGAAATCAGCACCCTCTTCCACGTCGGCGCCCAGTTTTCGCAGTTCTGTCGCCATCGCCGATAACCGATCCGTTTCTTTAACCCGCCAGTTGGCAACATTACGAATAATAGTCGGCTTGTCTGCAAAAAGTGCTAAAGGAGCAACCGTCATAGCTGCGTCTGGGATAGCATTAAAATCTTTATCCAGTCCTTTTATAACCCCTGAACCAGTCACTGTCATTTGATGCTCACCTATGTCTACAGTGCCACCCATTGCCTGAATGACTTCTGTAAACGCTTTATCACCTTGAATAGAAGAAGCACCCACACCTTCAATAGTTATCGGCCCGCCACCGAGCAATGCTGCTGCCATCCAATACGAAGCGCCACTAGCATCGCCTTCAACATGATAATTACCGGGAGATACATAAGACTGGCTGCCTTTTACATGAAAACGGCTTTCAGAGACACGCTCTATTACGATTCCAAAGTCAGCCAACATTTTGAGCGTTAACTCGATGTATGGCTTAGAGACTACGTCTCCTACTAAGGTTAAGGTAGAGTCTTGTTTAAGCAGTGGCAGCGCCATGAGCAACGCCGAAATAAACTGGCTGGAAACCGAGCCGTCTATGGAAAAATTGCCAGCTTTAAGTCCGGGCTTAATTAATACCGGTGGATACCCTGGTGTTTTTTGATAGGTTATTTCGGCGCCTTGCGCTTGCAAAGCTTCGACCAAATGTTGAACAGGCCGTTCCTGCATACGAGAGTCGCCGGTGAGCTCGACCTGCTGATTCGCACTTAACGTTGCCGCCAAAACTGCAATTAACGGTCGCATGGCGGTACCCGCATTACCTAAATGCAGCGAGGTGTCATTCAGTTGCCACTGCCCCGAACAACCGGTAACAAGTGTCGCATTATCTGACTTTTCACAGCTGACGCCTAAGCTCGCCAATGCCCCCAGCATATGCTCTGTATCTTCACTGTCGAGCAAGTTATGCAAGCTGACAGGCCCAGAGCAAAGCGCTGACATCAGCAGCGCTCGGTTAGCAATGCTCTTAGACCCCGGAAGAACAATAGTTCCTCGACACTGCGCCCGGGGTTTAAGGAAAATCGATTCAGCCACGCAGTTTTTTCATTGCCTTAATAAAGGCTTCATTTTCTTCGGGTAAGCCAATACTGACGCGTAAGTGATTCGGCAGCTCATAGCCAGTAACCGGACGCACAATAACCCCTTCGTGCAGCAACTCATCGTAAAGCTTCTCTGCATCTGGGCCGACTTCAATAGTCAGGAAGTTACCGTAAGAAGGAATGTAGTTAAAGCCTGCACCTTCACAAAAGTCAGTTAGCTGTTTCATGCCGTGCGCATTAACTTCAACCGCTTTTTGCAAGTAAGCATGGTCATCCAACACCACTTCTGCCGCCTTTAAGGACAGTGAATTCATATTAAATGGCTGACGAATACGGTTTAGGACATCGGCAATGCCTTCATGGCTTACTGCATAACCTGCGCGTAATCCTGCCAACCCGTAGGCTTTTGAAAACGTACGGCTGACTACAAGGTTCGGATACTCTTTAATCCATTCAACCGATGGCGCTCGCTCCGCTTCAGGTACGTACTCGTAATAGGCTTCGTCTAATACGACAATGACGTTTTGAGGCACTTTGCCCAAGAACGCTTTAATTGACTCTGTCGTCAAAAAGGTTCCGGTTGGATTATTCGGGTTTGCGATGAAAATCATCTTCGTTTTGTCAGTTATTGCTGCTGCCATGCCATCAAGATCGTGACCGTAGTCAATAGCCGGTACTGCAACAGGTTTTGCACCAATAGCCTGAGTGACTAACGGATAAACCACAAACGCATGCTGTGAGAAAATGACTTCGTCCTGGTCTGACACGAACGTCCGTGCCAAAATTTCCAACACATCGTTAGAGCCATTACCCAGAGTAATTTGTTGCGTTGTCACTGAGTTCAACTCAGCTAGGCGACTTTTCAGGTAGTACCCGTTTGCGTCCGGATAACGAACCAGATCGTTAAGCTCGGCTTCCAGCGCCGTCTTTACTTTCTCACTCAAACCGAGAGGGTTTTCGTTTGATGCTAATTTAACAACGTGCTGCAAACCCAATTCGCGCTGCAATTCAGACACTGGCTTGCCCGCTTGATAAGGACGGAGCTGTTTTACACCGGGGTTAACTAATGACAATGCATCAAAATTACTCATAATTCTCGTAAGCCTTTTGTCTTATTATTTTTGGAACTTAACTCTATTTTGAGCCTAGCTTTGACTTCTCTCAAAGTCCGCCATAAAGCTGAGTAACGCTTTAACACCGGCTACCGGCATTGCGTTATAAATACTGGCTCGCATACCGCCTACAAAACGGTGCCCTTTCAAGCCTTTGAAGCCTGCGGCTTCAGCCTGAGCTAAAAACTCAGCATCCAGTTTGTCATCAGCAAGCTGGAAAGGCACATTCATAATAGAACGATACTGCGGGTTAACGGTATTTCGGTAAAAGTCAGACTTGTCGATAAAGTCATACAATAACTTCGCTTTTTCATGGTTGATTCGACCCATTTCGGACAAACCACCTTGTGCCTTAAGCCATTTGAACACCAACCCTGCTAAATACCAGGCAAAGGTGTTGGGGGTGTTATACATAGACCCGTCGTTAGCCTGTAACTGATAGTCCATAATCGATGAAACCTGCTTCTGCGGTGACCCCAGCAAATCTCGCTTAACGATGGCAATAGCAAAGCCTGACGGACCTATATTCTTTTGCGCACCGGCGTAGATAACACCGAACTTAGACACATCCAGCGGCTCTGACAAAATATTTGACGACATGTCTGCCACAATGGGTGCATTAACATTAGGGATATCGTGAAGTGCAATACCATCCACGGTTTCATTGGGACAATAATGAAAATACGCTGCATTGTCAGACAACTGCCAGTCATCCGGAGACTGAATCTCCTTGCCTTTAACGCCCTCTTTCACCTGCCCGGCTACATTGACTCTAGAGACGAACTTCTCAGCTTCTCGTATAGCAAAACCAGACCAAATACCGGTATCCAGGTAGTCGACCGTTGAATCCGGAGAAGCGATATTTTGCGGAACGGCTGAGAATTGGCCGCGCCCGCCACCTTGCAAAAACAAGACGTCGTAGTCATCCGGAACGTTCAGTAAGTCACGTAAGTCTTGCTCTGCCTCTCGTGCCATACGTACATACGCCGGATCACGATGCGACATTTCCATCACAGAAACGCCTTGGTTATTCCAATTAAGAAGTTCTTCCTGAGCTTGCTTTAACACATCGACCGGCAACATTGCCGGTCCTGCTGAAAAGTTAAATACGTCACTCATTATTCTTCAGACGCTCCTTCTTCGTTGGCTCCGTCTTCTTCGCCATTATCGGCAACAACTTCACCTTCAATCAGCTCTTCGTCTTCATCAATTTCATCAATGCGCTGCAAGCCAACGACTTTTTCGTCATCGCCGGTACGAATTAAACGCACACCCTGAGTGTTACGGCCAACAGTAGACACTTCGTTAACACGAGTTCTAACCAGTGTGCCTTTATTGCTAATAAGCATAATTTCGTTGCCGTCGATAACTTCCATAGCACCGACCACAGAGCCATTACGCTCACTCACTTTTATAGAAACGACACCCTTGGTTGCACGACTTTTCGCCGGGTATTCAGTCAGCGGCGTACGTTTACCATAACCATTCTCCGTAACCGTCAGAACGGCCGCTTCCTGGTCTTCGTACTCACGCGGCACTATGAGTGACACAACACGCTGATCTTCTTCCAGACGAATACCGCGAACACCCGTTGCAGTACGGCCCATTGAGCGAACCTGCTCTTCCGCAAAGCGAACAACTTTACCAGCATCAGAGAACAGCATGATGTCACCGTTGCCATCGGTAATATCAACACCTATAAGCTCGTCACCTTCCACCAGGTTCAGGGCAATAATACCGCCGTTACGTGGACGGGAATACTCAGGCAACGGCGTCTTCTTAATCGTGCCGTTCTTCGTTGCCATAACCACGAACTTGTCTTCAGGGTAGTCACGCGTTGGTAGAATAGCGGTAATGCGCTCATCCTCTTCAAGCGGCAGCAAGTTAACAATAGGCTTGCCTCGTGACGCACGGCTGGCTAATGGCAGCTGATACACTTTCATCCAGTAGATACGGCCACGAGTCGAGAAGCACAAAATGGTGTCGTGGGTGTTAGCAACCCACAGACGTTCAATGAAGTCTTCGTCCTTCATTTTCGTTGCCGCTTTACCTTTACCACCACGGCGCTGAGCTTCGTATTCAGTCAGTGGTTGATACTTCACGTAGCCTTCATGAGACAGTGTTAGTACAACATCTTCCTCATTAATAAGGTCTTCCATGCTGATGTCGTGGGCTGCAGCAGTAATATCCGTCTTACGCTCGTCACCAAAGTTATCGCGAATTTCGACTAACTCTTCACGAATAACTTCCATGAGGCGCTCTGAGCTACGCAAAATATGTAGCAATTCAGCAATTTGCTCTAACAGACCTTTGTATTCGTCGAGAATTTTCTCGTGCTCTAACCCTGTGAGCTTGTGTAAACGTAAATCAAGAATGGCTTGCGCTTGTGCTTCGGTCAGATGATAGTTATCACCTTTAATGCCGTACTCTTCCGGCAAATGATCCGGGCGTGCCGCGTCAACACCAGCCGTTTCCAGCATGGCTGCAACATCACCTAGCTTCCAAGCGCGGGAAATAAGACCGGCTTTCGCTTCCGCAGGTGTTGGAGAGCGACGAATTAATTCAATAACTTCATCTATGTTCGCCAGCGATATCGCCAGGCCTTCCAAAATATGAGCACGCTCGCGCGCCTTACGTAATTCATAAACCGAGCGGCGAGTCACTACTTCGCGACGGTGACGAATAAAGCAGTCCAGCATGTCACGCAGATTAAATAGGCGTGGCTGATTTTTATCCAGTGCCACCATGTTAATACCAAACACCACTTGTAATTGGGTGTTTGCGTATAAGTGGTTAAGTACAACCTCGCCAACGTCACCACGGCGTATTTCAATGACAATGCGCATACCGTCTTTGTCAGACTCATCGCGCAGTGCACTAATACCTTCAACGCGCTTCTCTTTGACTAATTCAGCAATTTTTTCAATCAAGCGCGCTTTGTTCACCTGGTACGGAATTTCCGTAACAATGATGGTCTCTTTGCCTGTTTTCTCGTCGACTTCCACTTCTGCTTTAGCACGTAAGTGAATGCGACCACGACCCGTTTTGTACGCTTCAACAATGCCGCTGCGGCCTGAAATTGTTGCAGCCGTTGGAAAGTCCGGACCCGGGATATATTCCATTAACCCATCAACATCGATGTCCGGGTTGTCTATCATCGCCAGTGAGCCGTTGATGACTTCGGTGAGGTTATGCGGCGGAATATTCGTTGCCATACCAACCGCGATACCGGAAGAACCATTGACTAACAGGTTAGGAACACGGGTTGGCAGTACATCAGGAATGCGCTCAGTACCGTCGTAGTTATCGACAAAATCAACCGTTTCTTTGTCTAAATCGGCCAGTAACTGGTGAGAGATTTTGGCCATGCGAATTTCGGTATAACGCATCGCCGCTGCAGAGTCACCATCGACCGAGCCAAAGTTACCCTGCCCGTCAACCAACATGTAGCGTAATGAAAAGTCCTGCGCCATACGAACAATAGTGTCGTAAACCGCGCTGTCACCGTGTGGGTGATATTTACCGATGACATCACCGACCACACGCGCTGACTTTTTATAGGGTTTATTGTAGTCGTTACGCAACTCGTTCATTGCGAATAAGACACGTCTGTGTACCGGTTTTAGTCCGTCCCTGACGTCAGGCAGTGCACGCCCGACGATAACGCTCATCGCATAATCGAGATAAGAGCTTTTTAATTCATCTTCGATATTAACCGGTGACACTTCTCTGGCTAGATCGCTCATAGTTCAGTCCCTAAAATAAAAATCCGCATATCTTTGTTATTTTGATGCAGTCATTGTACCCATCCGAAACGAGTCTCGCACCCTCTTTTTCTTATTCTTTAGCTAGGGTAGACTAGCCGCGTTATTTATCGCTCACAACAGTGCACTCCATGACACAAGAAAACAAAAATACTGAACAAAAAAACGTCGATTTAGAAGAGATCGCTAAGTTCTCTGCCCTCGCCTCGCGTTGGTGGGACCCGGAAGGCGAATTCAAACCGTTGCACCAAATTAACCCGGTTCGGCTGTCTTTTATTGAGCAACACGCCAATGGATTATTTGGAAAAAACATTCTTGATGTCGGTTGTGGTGGTGGTCTGCTAAGTGAAGCCATGGCCGAGCGCGGCGCTAAAGTTACCGGTATCGACTTAGCCGAAGAGTCATTAAAAATAGCGCGCCTACATGCACTAGAAAGCGAAGTCTCTGTTGATTACCAATGTGTCGCCGTAGAAAATCACGCAGCCGACCATAAAGGTCAGTATGACGCAGTTACCTGTTTGGAAATGCTGGAACACGTGCCCGACCCTGCCTCTATAGTTAAGGCATGCGCAGAAGCGGTTAAACCCGGCGGCTTGGTGTTTTTCTCAACTCTAAACCGTAACGTTAAGTCCTGGCTGCTGGGCATTTTGGCTGCTGAACATATACTTGGTTGGGTGCCCAAAGGCACACACCAGCATCAGCGTTTTATTAAGCCGTCAGAGCTCTTCCGCATGACCGATGAAGCCGGGCTTAATGAGGTTGATATTAATGGATTAATTTTCCATCCATTAAAAGGGTTCACTCTGTCGAATACCGATATCGATGTGAATTACATTACTGTTTTACAAAAGCCTCTGACCTAGCTCATGACGAATCTCGCAAAGAACGCCAAGCTTCCCGAAGGCGTGCTGTTCGATCTTGACGGCACCTTGCTGAACACCGCCCCTGATCTTGGAGCCGCACTCAACAATGTGTGCGCTTTATATGGGAAAGAACCTGTTCATGAAGACGCCTATACGCCTGTTGCTTCACATGGTTCCAGAGGCTTATTAAAGCTGGCTTTTTCAAAAGAATTGGAAACCCATGAAAGTGAGTTAAGAAAGGCTTTCTTAGACGCTTACTCGAACAGCATTGCCGCTAAGACCCATGTGTACGAAGGTGTTGTACCGCTACTGAATGCTCTGATTCAAGCACAAATAAAAGTGGCTATTGTCACTAACAAACCCAAGCAATTGACTCAACAGCTGTTACCAAGCTTTCCCGAGTTCAATGTCTTTGAATCAGTTGTCTGCGGGGACACTTTGAGTGTATCAAAACCCGACCCTGCACCTTTACTGCTGGCAGCAGAACAGCTGGGGGTAACCCCTACAAGCTGCAATTACGTAGGTGACGCTGAACGTGATATTCAGGCTGGCCACAATGCTGCAATGACAACGGTACTGGCTCATTATGGGTATATTAGCGACAGCGACTCACCCGCTGACTGGAAGGCCGACTACGGCATCAGCACACCGCTTGAGTTACTGAATATTATTGGGCTACCACAACCTTGATCTATTAACCCATTTTTAAAGACAAAAAAGTTATAAAAAGCCTAGGTCCTCGCAAACTCACGTCTATTAAAGGCTAGAAAAAAATCAACAATTAAACGCTAATTTTCTTTTGCTTTTCTCGAGAATTTCACTTGATCAAAGTCTGACTAAGACCTAGCATACTGAAAAATCAAAGACACTAGATATTGTGTGAATTTCACTCTGTATAACTAATGACCACAATATCTTGTGGCTACATCTCTATAACAAAAAGCTAAGAGTTGGCGCAAAATGAACGAGCAACTGTATGTCACCAAACGTAGCGGCGAACGTGAACCGCTCAACTTAGATAAAATCCATCGAGTCATCATGTGGGCAGCAGAAGGTCTGCATAATGTTTCCGCTTCTCAAGTCGAAATTAAGTCCCATATTCAGTTTTATGATGGCATTAAAACCGAAGACATCCACGAGACCATCATCAAAGCTGCGGCGGATTTAATCTCGGAAGAAGCTCCTGACTATCAGTACATGGCAGCCCGTTTGGCCATTTTCCATTTACGCAAACGCGCTTATGGAAAGTTTGAGCCACCTCGTTTATTTGATCACGTCAAGAAAATGGTGGCAGAGCACCGTTATGACGAGCACTTGTTGGAAGACTTCAGCGAAGCTGAGTTCGACCAAATGGATGAGATTGTCGACCACTGGCGCGACATGAACTTCTCATACGCAGCGGTCAAGCAGCTTGAGAATAAATACCTGGTTCAAAACCGTGTGACAGGCGATATTTATGAAAGCGCCCAGTTCTTGTACATTTTAGTTGCAGCCTGCTTGTTCGCGAACTACCCAAAAGCAACGCGCATGGATTACATCAAGCGCTTCTATGATGCGACGTCTGAGTTTAAAATTTCACTACCAACGCCAATTATGTCCGGCGTTCGTACACCAACCCGTCAGTTCAGCTCATGTGTATTAATTGAAACTGGCGACAGCCTGGATTCTATCAACGCCACCGCTAGCGCCATTGTGAAATACGTTTCTCAACGCGCTGGTATTGGCATTAATGCCGGTCGCATTCGTGCGCTGGGTAGTCCAATTCGAAACGGTGAAGCGTTTCATACCGGTTGTATTCCATTCTACAAATACTTCCAGACTGCGGTTAAGAGCTGTTCGCAAGGCGGTGTTCGTGGTGGCGCGGCAACCCTCTTCTATCCATTGTGGCATTTAGAAGTAGAAAGCTTGCTGGTACTTAAGAACAACCGGGGTGTTGAAGAAAACCGTGTTCGTCATTTGGACTACGGTGTTCAATTTAACCGTTTAATGTATCAACGCTTAGTTAAAGACGACTACATTACTCTATTCAGCCCGTCTGACGTGCCTGGCCTGTATGACGCTTTCTTTGAAGATCAAGAGAAGTTCGAGCAGCTGTATGTTCAGTACGAGCAAGACGAAAGCATTCGTAAAAAACGCATTAAAGCCATTGAACTATTCAGCCTGTTTATGCAGGAGCGTGCCAGCACAGGTCGTATTTACGTACAAAACGTTGACCACTGCAATACGCATAGCCCGTTTGACTCGAAAGTTGCCCCTATTCGTCAAAGCAATCTGTGTCTGGAAATTGCTCTGCCAACTAAGCCGTTACAGCACGTCAACGACGAAGAAGGTGAAATTGCGCTATGTACCCTGTCAGCATTCAACCTGGGTAAAATTAACGACCTGGGCGAGTTTGAAGAGCTGGCTGACTTAGCCGTTCGCGCTCTGGATAGCCTACTCGACTATCAGGAGTATCCGGTACCTGCGGCTTACAACGCAACTATGAATCGTCGTACTCTGGGTATTGGTGTCATTAACTTCGCTTATTACCTGGCTAAGCACGGTGTTAAATACTCTGACGGCTCAGCAAACAGTCTGGTTCACAAGACCTTTGAGGCTATCCAGTTTTACCTGATGAAAGCCTCAATGAACCTGGCGAAAGAAAAAGGTGCATGTCCGAAGTTTAACGAGACCACCTATTCACAAGGTATTATGCCAACAGACACTTACAAGAAAGACCTGGACGCTGTCTGTAATGAACCATTGCACCTGGATTGGGATCAGCTGCGCGCCGACATCAAGCAGCACGGTATGCGCAACTCTACCCTGTCAGCGTTAATGCCATCTGAAACGTCGTCGCAAATTTCAAACGCGACCAATGGCATCGAGCCACCGCGTGGCTTTGTCAGCGTAAAAGCGTCTAAAGACGGCGTTACTAAGCAGGTAGTGCCTGACTACGAGACGCTTAAGGATAAGTACGAGCTACTGTGGCAAATTCCGAGCAACAAAGGCTACCTAGAGTTGGTGGGCATTATGCAGAAGTTTGTCGACCAAACTATTTCTGCCAACACCAACTACGATCCAAGCAAATTTGACGCTGGCAAAGTGCCTATGAAGCAGCTCTTACAAGACCTGCTAACGTCATACAAGCTGGGCGTTAAGACACTTTATTATCACAACACGCGCGACGGTGCAGCCGATAACCAGTCTGATATCGCGGCACGTCAAAAGTCAGAAAAGCCTGGTGCACAGCCATCTGAAGTCATCATCGAAGAAGATGACGATTGTGCCGGCGGCGCTTGTAAAATTTAAAAGAAGGATTTTGCGAAATGTCGTACTCAACGTTTAACCAGGAACAAACGAATCCGTTAACCGAGCCTATGTTTTTAGGTAACTCGGTTAACGTGGCTCGATACGATCAACAAAAGCACAGCATTTTTGAAAAGCTTATAGAAAAACAAATTAGCTTTTTCTGGCGCCCTGAAGAAATTGACGTAAGCCGCGACCGAGTCGACTTTAATAAACTCACTGACAGTGAAAAGCACGTGTTTATTTCAAACCTGAAGTACCAAACACTGCTGGACTCTATTCAGGGCCGCTCACCGAATATTGCGCTGTTGCCCATTGTATCCATTCCAGAGCTTGAAACCTGGATTGAGACCTGGTCATTCTTTGAGACCATTCACTCACGCTCGTACACGCATATTCTGCGTAACTTGTTTACTGACCCGAGCGAAGTGTTTGAAGACATTGTTATTAACGAGCAAATTAAAATTCGTGCGAACGATATTTCACAATACTACGACGACCTTATTTTCTACACCCAGCTGTGGCAAACCCACGGCGAAGGTGAAGTAACGGTCGACGGTGAAACATACAATGTGACTCAGCGCGAAATTAAAAAGAAACTGTTCTTGTGCATTAACTCGGTGAACGCACTGGAAGCCATTCGCTTCTACGTCAGTTTCGCTTGTACATTTGCCTTTGCAGAGCGCGAGCTGATGGAAGGTAACGCCAAAATCATTAAGCTGATTGCGCGTGACGAAAACGTCCATTTAACCTCAACTCAGCATATTCTGAACCTTTGGCAATACGGTGAAGATGACCCGGAAATGAAAGAAATTGCCGAAGAGCTGCGTGACGAAGCTTATGAAATTTTCATGACCGCAGTGAAACAGGAAAAGCAGTGGGCTCACTACCTGTTTAAAGACGGTTCAATGATTGGCCTAAACGAGAGCATGTTATGCCAGTACGTTGAGTACATAGCCAACTTGCGTATGCAGGCTATTGGCTTTGATGCTCCGTTCGAAAATATGCGCTCTAACCCATTGCCGTGGATGAACAAGTACTTAGTTTCAGACAACGTACAGGTGGCTCCTCAGGAAGCGGAAATTACCTCTTACCTGGTTGGCCAAATTGATAGCGAAGTTAATGCCTCTGATCTTGGGGACTTTGACCTCTAAGCCATGACTAAAACCTTTAAAGTCATCGTTAACGGCGGGCCTGAGCTTGCCGTTGACGCGACTGAAGGAACCCTGCTCGAAGCGCTGGAAAAACACCAGCTGGAAATGCACTACCATTGTCGTAGTGGATTTTGTGGTGCATGCAGGACTAAACTAAATTCCGGTCAAGTACGTTATACCACTGAGCCGTTAGCTTACGTTCGAAAAGGCGACATTCTGCCCTGTTGTTGCGTGCCAGAGTCTGACTTAGATATTGAGCACTAGCACCGAGCGTATTGGCTATTCACAGAATCGATTACAGTCATCGGTAAGACCCATTTGTTTTTATGCCTAAAAAATGGATAATTCCCGGTAACACTGATTAAGGAAGAGGTATTTCATGTTTACAGTTATTTTTGGACGTCCTGGTTGCCCGTTCTGCGTACGCGCAAAAGAAGTTGCCGATCAATTAAAAGCAGACCGCGATGACTTCGATTATCGCTACGTTGATATTCACGCAGAAGGTATTTCTAAAGCGGACTTAGAAAAAACCGTTGGTAAACCGGTACACACAGTACCTCAAATTTTTGTCGACGAGTCACACGTTGGCGGCTTCACTGAGTTTGAAGCATACGCAAAAGAGAACTTAGGCTTGTACACGGCTTAATGTTGTAAGTGTTAGCGTAAGAAAGGCGGCTTATTTCAGCCGCCTTTTTTGATCGCCTCTATTGCCTGCTTCACTCGCTTCTCAGACACCGGATACTTTGTTCCTAACGTCTGAGCAAAGAACGAAACTCTCAGCTCTTCTATCATCCAGCGAACTTCAGCCACATCTTCAGGAATCAAAGCGCCGGTTTTATAACGTTTTAAGACCGCACTATAGGCTTCCTGTAAATTACTGAGCGCTATGGTCATTAAGCGATCTTTATTCGGATCCACCGGCAGTTTTTCCAAACGACGTTGCATGGCTTTTAAGTAGCGCACAATATCGTCGAGCCGTTGTTCACCAAACCTCGAGACAAAGCCCGGAAAAATTAAGTTATCCAGTTGATCCTGAATGTCACCTCGCGACTGAATTTGATCGAGCGGAATTTTACCTTTCAGCGCTTTGCGAACATCCTGCGAATGTGTCAGACATTGCTCAACCCTAAGAGCTATCTGTTCAACTCGTTCGTTCAATTCGCCTCGTACTTGCTCTTTTAAGCGCTCAAAGCCTTGTTCGTCTCTTAGCTTATTTCCCGCTTCAAGTTGTTCGTTAATCACCGCATCAACCGCTGCGGCAATACAGTCTTCAATTAGAGTTTCTACCTTACCCCAGGGATTAAAGTACATCGCCAGCTTCGCTTTATTCGATAGCGACTTTTGCAAATGCTTTACTGGTGATGGAATTTGCTTTAACAACAGTCGACGCAAGCCCTGTCGGTGCTGCTGTTCGGCCTCCTCTTTCGAGTCAAACAACTGCAACGCAATCTCACGGCTACCTTTAATCGCTAAGCCAGGATAAGCCTTAATTTCAAACCCCTGCTGCGCTTCCGTCACCACTTCCGGCAATTCATCAAAGTCCCAGCTTTCAACGTCATCGCGGCTGATGTCATCACCGGCAGCCTTTTCCAGACGTTGCTGAACCTTACCAGACAGCTCGTCCTGCAACTGTTGCAGGTCTCTGCCCTGCTTTACGAGCGTTTTACCGTCTAAAACTTTAAAGTTTATGCGTAAATGCACTGGCAAACTGCTTTCGTCCCAGCTGTCATCCGGTACGGTAACACCCGTCATACGGCGCAGTTTGTGCGTCATAGCCTCTAACAACGACGTTTCAAAGGGCTCAACGTCGGCCATTATGGCGCCAGCAAAGTTAGGGGCAGGCACAAAATTTCTGCGCAACGCTTTTGGTAGTGACTTAATTAAATGAGCAATGCGCTCTTCGCGCAATGCCGGTATATGCCAATCAAAGCCTTCTGGTTTTACCTGGTTCAACACACCTAATTGAATATTGACGCTCACCCCATCATCAACCGCATTGGGCTCAAAGTGATAAGTTAGCGGCAAACGCAAGTTACCCTGTCGCCAGAACTCCGGATAATCGTTTTCGGTAATGTGCTCAGTTTCACCGGCAATGAGATCATCTCGCTCAAAAAACAATAGCTTAGGCTCTTTTTTGGCGGCTTTATGCCACCAGCCGGCTAACAGCTTTTCGTTATAAATGCCTTCCGGTATGTGCCGTTCATACGCTTCAAAAAGGACTTCCTCGTCCACCAGGATATCGCGGCGGCGCGACTTGGCTTCAAGAGCCTGAACATCTTGAATCAGTTTCAAGTTGTGTTGAATAAACGGCAACTTACGTTGCAATTGACTGTTCACTAAGCCTTCGCGTATAAATATCTCACGCGCCTTAGCCGGCGCGACCGGTCCGTATTGCACACGTCGTTTAGGCACCAGTACCAGACCCAACATAGTGACTTGCTCGTCTGCCACCACACTGCCTTTTTTCTTCTCAAAGTGTGGCTCTAAATAGCTTTTCTTCACCAAATGAGAAGCCGCTTCCTCCACCCATAATGGGTCTATATCAGCATTAATCCGCGCATACAGCTTCGAGGTTTCGACAAGCTCAGCGGTAACCACCCATTTAGGCGGTTTGCCAAAAAGCCCGGAGCCCGGAAAAATATGAAATTTAGTTTGTCGCGTGCCCTGATATTCATGCCGGTCTTCTTTCATACCCACTTGCGACAGCAAGCCGGAAATGAGCGCGCGATGCACCTGCTCATAAGTCGCCGGCTCTTCATTAATCGAAAAACCCAGTTCCCGCACCGTCTGCCGACTTTGTGTGTAAATGTCCTGCCACTCTCGCAGCCGCATAAAATGAATAAACTCGCGCGCCACTTGCTTGCGAAACTGATTACCTGACAGCTCTTTTTGCTTGTCTTTTATGTAATTCCACAGGTTGAGGTACGCCATGAAATCGGAATGTTTATCGTGGAAGCGCTGATGCCACTCATCGGCTTTTTGTTTAAACTCGTGCGGGCGCTCACGCGGATCCTGTATGCTTAACGCTGCTGTTATCACCAGCATTTCCCGTACACAGCCATACTGCTTGGCGGCCAACACCATTCGCGCCAACCGAGGGTCTAACGGTAAACGAGAAAGCTGCCGGCCTATTTCAGTTAGCCTCGGCTTTTCCCGCTTTTTACCCGGCTCTATGGCGTTAAGCTCTTCCAGCAAATTCAAACCGTCTTTAACAAAGCGTTCATCCGGTTTTTGTACAAACGGAAAGTCTCGAATATCGCCGAGACGCAACGCCGACATTTGCAAAATAACGGCCGCTAAATTCGTCCGTAGTATTTCCGGGTCGGTATATTCCGGGCGCTGTAAAAAATCGTCCTCACTGTACAAGCGAATACAAATGCCCGGCCCGATACGTCCACAGCGGCCTTTACGCTGATTCGCGCTCGCCTGCGAAATTGGCTCAATCGGCAAACGCTGGACTTTCGTCCGATAACTGTAACGACTAATACGTACTGTTCCCGGGTCAATAACATAGCGAATGCCCGGTACCGTCAGTGATGTTTCAGCAACGTTTGTCGCAATAACAACGCGGCGCTGAGAATGTGACTGAAACACTCGGTTTTGTTCGTGAGAAGACAGCCGTGCGTATAGCGGCAATATTTCCGTATTTCTCAGTTTTAAATCGGCAATAGCGTCGGCGTAGTCGCGAATTTCCCGCTCACCGCTCGCAAAAATGAGAATGTCACCGTCCCCTTCACTCTGCAGTTCCTCTACTGCATCGCTAACGCCTTGCAAAATATCCGTTTCAGAGGTCTTATTGCCTTCTGATGGGTCACGGTAACGCACTTCCACCGGGTAAGTCCGACCGCTAACCGTTAATACCGGTGCATCATGAAAGTGCTTAGAAAAACGCTCGGTTTCAATAGTTGCTGAGGTAATAACAACTTTTAAATCCGGACGTTTGGGCAGCAAGGTGTGCAAAACGCCGAGCAAAAAGTCGATGTTTAACGAGCGTTCGTGCGCTTCATCGATAATAATAGCGTCGTATTGCAGTAATAAAGGGTCCTGCTGCAGTTCGGAAAGCAGCATACCATCGGTCATAAGCTTAACAGCGGTAGTCGGCGCCGTTTCATCTTGAAAGCGAACTTTGTAACCGACTTGTTGTTTAGCGTAGTCCTGAAGCTCTTCACCAATGCGCGCGGCAACACTGCGGGCCGCTAAACGTCGTGGCTGCGTATGGCCAATAACACCTTTGCGGCCATAACCCAGCTCCAGCAGCATTTTCGGTAACTGAGTCGTTTTACCAGACCCGGTTTCACCCGCGACAACAACCACCTGGTTGTCCTCAATGGCCTTTTTTATATCGTCTCGCTGCTGTGCAACCGGCAGGTTTTCAGGGTATTCAATATGAAAAGACTGCTCAGAGCGCTGTAAGTAATTCAGCTCCGCCTGCTCAATGTCTGCCTTAATGGCACTGAGCACTTTTTGCTGCTTCTTTTCATCTTTTATTTTAACCAGCCCACGCAAACGACCGCGCAGTTGCGCGGCCTTTTGGTAAGTACATTGCTCGAGCTGAGACTGATACTGCTTAACGAAAGGGTTGGTATTCGTTTTGTTACGACTCATAAACTCCGAACTTATTCTTCCTCGTTATAAATAGCAATGTGCGTGTTACCGTCGCCTTTAAAGTAGCCACGATACATACCTTCGGTATTGAACGGCATGGCCACATTGCCATCGGCATCAATAATAATCACGCCACCGGTACCTCCGGCTTGCTCCAGCACGCCATGAATGACTTCGTCGCCGGCTTCACTGACCGACAGGCCTTTATATTTAACCCGCGAACAAATATCTGCAGCTACATGAAAGCGAATAAAATACTCACCATGCCCAGTAGCTGATACCGCACAACTGTCGTTGTCCGCCCAAGTGCCAGCACCAATAATAGGGGAATCACCTATTCTACCATAACGCTTCGCCGTCATGCCGCCTGTTGACGTACCGGCGCTTAATAGTCCGTTTTTATCAACCGCAACAGCGCCAACCGTGCCGTATTTATAATCTAAATCGAGATATTCCCAGGCTTGCTGCTCTGACTGCTCACTTGCCTTAATTTTTTCTTTGGCTTTTAACAGCTGTTGATAACGACGTTCAGTATTAAAATAGCTGTTATCAACCTGCTCTAAACCTTGTTGCTTAGCGAACTGCTCAGCCCCTTCGCCACTGAGCATGACGTGTACCGACTCTTCCATCACCTCACGTGCCAGTTCAATAGGACTTTTCACGGTTTTCACACCAGCCACCGCGCCGGCATTACCCTTTTCACCTTCCATTAATGACGCATCCAGCTCATGCTCACCGTCCCAGGTGTATACAGCTCCTTTGCCCGAGTTAAACAACGGCGACGCTTCCATCACTTGAATAGCCGCAATAACCGCAGTGGTGCTGTCACCACCGTCCTTCAATACTGCCCGGCCCGCTTCCAAAGCTTCGTTGAGTTTGTCTTTGTAAGCTTGCTCTTGTTCATCCGTTAAATTCGCACGCGTGATAGTACCGGCACCACCGTGAATTGCCATTGCGTATTCAACGCCGTGGTCATCCGCCTGCAGCGGCGCTGATCCAATCAGTGCGCCAGCCAGTACCGATAAGAGAAGTGTTTTTTTCATAACTAATATCCCCTGCTTTTTATTGTATTTCGTCTAGTCTTATTAGAGGGGATAAACACGCATTTAGCAATGCGATTGATGGAGGGATTATGCCAACTTATCGTGTTAACTATGAGCACATTGGCTCGAAAGGCGACATTACGGTTGAAGTACCAACCGAAGCGGCATCGGGCGACCTGCAACAACTGGAAGACGCCATTGCCCGTCGCGTAGGCGAACGGCTATTACCACATGCCGAGCTTGCCTTTCGTCATGACGACAACCTAACACTGACAGAAAAATTGAAGAAAGCTTACGACTTAATTATTGAGAGGTATGAGCGGGTTTAAAGCGCTGTTTCGATAACCGACGTATAATAAGTGACTGAATTTGGTGCCGAGCTCATGCTATAGTTTTTCTTTTATACAAGCAGCTTAAGCTTAGGTTATGGCACAAAACGAACTAGAAACCTTTTACTGGCACGATTATGAGACTTGGGGGGCTAACCCGCTGGTTGACCGTCCGGCGCAATTTGCAGGGCTTCGCACCGACACTGATTTTAATGTGGTTGGCCGCCCATTAACGCTTTATGTTCAGCCCACGCCTGACTTTCTGCCGAACCCTGAGGCAACCTTAGTTACCGGAATAACGCCGCAGCTCGCATTAAAGCAAGGTGTTAGTGAGGCAGCGTTCAGCAAAGCCATTGCCGAAGAGTTTCAAAAGCCCAACACCACCATTATTGGTTACAACAATATTCGTTTTGACGACGAAGTAACCCGCTCCCTGTTCTATCGCAACTTCTATGACCCTTATGAATACAGCTGGCAAAATGGCAACTCACGATGGGACTTAATTGACGTAACCCGAGCCTGCTTCGCATTGCGTCCTGAAGGTATTAACTGGCCGGATAATGATGATGGTCAGCCCAGCCTGAAACTCGAACACTTAAGTGTGGCGAATAACATTGAACACGGCCAGGCGCACGATGCAATGTCCGATGTTTACGCCACCATTGGTCTGGCTAAACTCATTAAAGAAAAGCAGCCAAAGTTATGGCAGTGGGCGTATAGTATTCGCCGTAAGCAAAAGCTTCTTAACCTTTTTAACTGGCAAGCACCTGAGCCTCTAGCACACGTCAGCGGCTTTTACGGCACCGTAAACCGGTATTTGTCCGCCATATTGCCACTAGGCTTTCACCCTAAGCAAAACAGTAACGTCATAGCCTGGGACTTACGCATTGATCCTAAACTCTTTGCTGATAAGTCGGTCGATGAACTCGTTGAACTGACTTACACCAGCCGCAAAGAGCTGGAAGCTCAAGGGCAGCAAAAAAGTGGTCTACAAAACATTCATCTAGGCCGCAGTCCATTTCTTGCGCCTATTAAAACAATCTCTGAGGATGCTTCTGCACGAGCTGACCTCAATATGGAAACCGTAGCTGCCAATGCGCAGTGGCTGCAGGAAAACAGTGCGTTCAGAGACAAGTTAATGCAAGTGTTCGAGCAAACCAAAGAGTTTGCCCCAAGGACCGATGTTGACCACCAAATTTACGACGGCTTTTTCTCGCCGCAAGACAAAAAGCACATGGAAATTATTCGAGCGTCCGAGCCGCAACAATTAGCTGGGTTGGATTTAGCCTTTGAAGACCCGCGTATGGAAAAGCTGCTACTGAGATACCGTGCTCGTAACTATCCGTCGACATTAACGGACAAAGAGCTGAACCAATGGCGTCAGTTTTGTCAGCAACGCCTTATTGATCCTCCGGAAGGCATGCTCTCTGCGGACGCTTTTGCGCTGCGCCTGGAAGAGCTGGCTAACCAGCATCAGGAAGACGCCCACAAATTGCGTCTTTTAAAGTCACTGTATGACTACGTCGCTTCGCTCTAATACAGAAGAGTCTTTCGACTATATTATTGTCGGTGCCGGCTCTGCTGGCTGTACACTGGCCAATAGGCTCACTGAAAGCGGTAAACACAGCGTTTTGTTATTAGAGGCCGGAGCATCGCATGGTGGGATGTTTTCTGACATGCCATCGGGTTTTGCCCGCTTTATGCACAGCCGCAAATTCAACTGGCTGTACCGCGCCAAAAAAGAGCCGCACTTAACCACGGCAAAAGGCAGCTATACACCGCGCGGTAAAATGCTGGGTGGCAGCAGTGGTATCAATGCCATGATATACACTCGCGGTCTTGCATCCGACTATGATCACTGGGCCGCCTTAGGCAACAGCGGCTGGAGTTATAACGACTTACTGCCCTACTTCATCAAAAGTGAAAACAACAGTCGTGGCGCTAACGCTTATCATGGAGCTGAAGGTCCGTTACATGTTTCAGATGTCGCGCCTTATTACTCGGTTTCCACGCAATTTTTAAATGCCTGTGGGGAATACGGCTTACCCGAAAGCCCTGACTTTAGCGGGGAGCAGTTAGAAGGCTACGGCCCTTATCAGTTCACTATGAAAAACGGCAAGCGATGCAGCACCTACCACGCTTACCTTAAGCCGGCGTTACATCGTTCCAAGCTCAAAGTATTAACCGGATGTCTGACTGAACGCATTGTATTCTACAACAAAACGGCTACCGGCATTCGTTATCAACACTCGGGCCGTTCCTGCATTGCCAAAGCAAATAAAGAAGTCATTTTAAGCGCTGGCGCCTTTAATTCGCCGCAGATTCTACTGCGCTCGGGTATTGGCCCGGCGGGTGAATTGAAGCATGCAGGCATTAACGTCGTTCATGACTTACCCGGTGTGGGCAAGAACTTGCAAGAGCATGTTGATATTAGCCTGCACTACAAAAACAAAGCCAAAGATGGACTGACCCTGACCCCCTGGAATTTACTGAAGCTCTCAGTGCCTTTCATAAAGTACCTGTTTACTCGAAAAGGTCAGCTCGCTCACTCAATTGCAGAAGTCGGTGCTTTTTATTGTTCGTCAAATGCGGTTAAAGAGCCCGATATACAAGTGCACCTACTACCGGTCATGTTCAACGATAGCGGTTATGACTGGTTACCCACGCTAACCAATGGGTTCACTTGTCACGTCTGTCTGCTACGTCCAACGGCTCGCGGTATGGTTCAGTTAAACCCAGATAATCCAATGGACAAGCCTCAAATCACTTATGGCTTTTTAAGAAGCAAAGAAGACCAACAGGCGCTGTTAAACGGTATAAAAAAAGCCTTTGAAATAATGGCGCAACCGGCGCTCAAAAAACATAATGGTGGGCGCTTGTTTCCAACTGAAAATGCGACAAACGACTCGCTACTACTCGAGGAAATAAAGTCGAAAACGGGGCTTATTTACCATCCGGTAGGCACCTGCAAAATGGGACCCGACAGCGACTCACAAGCGGTTGTCGATGCGTCACTGAAAGTACGGGGGCTTGAGAATTTACGTGTAATAGATGCCTCAATTATGCCCACCGTTATTAGCGGTAACACCAACGCACCTACTATCGCTATTGCAGAAAAAGGCGCCGACTTAATAAAAGCCGACGCCTAGTTTTTACCGTCATTTACCGGTTAACAGCAGTTACTTCTCGTTCTTACTGCCAACCCGGAATAAACGTGCCAGTGCCGGAATAAGAATAAGCGCGCCCAACATATTCCAGAGGAACATAAAGGTCAGCAATATGCCCATATCCGCCTGGAACTTAATTGGCGAGAATATCCAGGTTGCGACACCTATGGCCAGCGTTAGGCCGGTGAAGCCAACCGCTTTACCCGTATTGTCCAGGGAATACTTGTACGTATCCTGCAGCGACATACCCTGCTGTAAGCCTTCTTTCACTTTACTGTAAATATAAATACCGTAGTCAACACCAATACCGACACCCAGGGCAATAACCGGTAAGGTAGCCACTTTAATACCAATGCCAAGCACCGCCATTAAGCCTTGGCTCATTACGGTCGTAAATGCCAGCGGTAAAATAATACAAGCAACCGCTCGTAAACTTCGGAAACTAATGAAGCACAGCACAATAACAACACCATAAACCCACAACAGCATTTTATTCTGGGCTTTTTCAATAACGGAGTTCGTTGCCGCTTCGATACCCGAATTACCGGCAGCCATGAGCAGATCAAGCCCTTCTTGTTGGTAACGGTTATTAAAGCTTTCTACAGAATCCACGACCGTTTTCAGCGTTTTGGCTTTATGGTCATCCAGATAAATGATGATTGGTGCCATTGAGCAGTCGTTATTAATTAAACCATCTGGAATGCGGCTTAATGAGGCGTTAATAACATACTTGTTGCGGTTCAGGCTGAACCACTTCAGGTTCCCCTCATTAATACCGAACATGCCCATTTTTGAAACATAGACGACTGATTTAACGTCTTGCACACCTGGAGTGTTCTCCATGTGCCAACTGAAGCGCTCCATTAGTTCTAAGTTGTCATAAGCAATGCATTGCTCTGGGGCAGAAGCTGCCATAACAACAAAAATATCAGTACTTGAGCTGTAGTTGTCGACAATAAAGGCATTGTCCTGGTTGTAACGACTATCAGGACGTAATTCCGGAGCCCCTTTGTCAAGGTCACCAATTTCCATGTTCTGGCTGTTTATTAAGCCCCAGGCCAACATCGCTAATGCAACCGCTACTGCGGAATACGCCCACTTGGGTTGGGTAAACTTGGAAAACAGCTCAAATATTGGATGGCGCTCGCCTTCAATGCGCTTCTCATACTCAACACCATTTTTTGAGGTGCCCAGGTACGACATTAAAATAGGTAACAAGCCGAGGTTGGTCAGAACCACAACCGCCACACCAATACTTGCAGCAATGGCCAGCTCTTTAATGACTTCAATATCAATGACCATTAGCGTGGTAAAACCAATAGCGTCACTGGCAAGCGCCGTTAAGCCCGCCACGTACAAACCGCGGAACGCCAGTTTAGCTGACTCAAGCTTGTCGAAACCTGCAACTCTATTATGGCTAATGGCATTGATAACCTGAACGCCGTGCGAAACCCCTATCGCAAAGACCAGGAACGGCACCAACATGGAGTACGGGTTAATACCGCTACCAATAAGTTTGATAATACCCAGTTGCCAAAGTACCGCGATAATAGAGCAGCCAAGCACCGTAAAGGTACTACGCCAGCAACGGCTGTAGGCATACAGCATGGCTAACGTAATAGCGATGGCCAGCAAGAAAAACAAACCGACCTGCTCAGCGCCCTCGATAAGGTCGCCAATTAACTTAGCGAAGCCGGTAATGTGAATAGCAATGTCTTCACTTTGGTACTTGTCGCGAACCAGGGTTTCCAACTTTTCAGAAAACTCCTGATAATCCAGCTTCTCGCCTGTTTCCGGATGAACTTCGTCGAGTGGCACGTAGATGATGGTCGACTCAAAGTTATTAGCAACTAAGTTCCCTACCTCGCCAGATCGCAGAACGTTTGTCCGCAGTTGCTCTAGCGATTCTTCACTGCCATCATAACCGTCCGGAATGACAGGGCCTCCGACAAACCCTTCTTCAGTAACCTCCATCCAGCGAACATTGGGCGTCCACAGACTTCTCAGCCCTGAACGGTTAACACCAGGAATGAAGAAGACTTCATCAGTTATTTCCTGAAGCTTCTTTTGAAAGTCAGCGTCAAAAATATCGCCATTTTTGTGCTCAACAGCAATACGGACCACGTTGCCCAAACTGGCTAAGTCATCCTGATATTCAAAGTAGTTTTGAATAAACGGATGATGCGTTGGAATCATCTTGGTCAGGCTTGCGTCCGGGCGCACCTGAGCGGCGTTGTAACCCAGAAAAACAGTGATCAGTAAAAATATGACCAGCCAGGGCGCTCGAAAACCAAAAAGTAACTTCTCAATAATTCCCGCCGGCTTTTTTGATATTGGATTATCCATTGTTACTGCGCTCCTTGTTGAGATGCCAACGCTTCTTCCTCGGTGACTTTAGCGGGCCAGTGTAATAGACCACTGCGTCCTGTCATGAGCCATTCGCCGTCATTGACCACAACAATATCTGTCATTACCGAGCCGCTTGGGTGTCTTAACGATTCAACGTTAAGAGCTGCATCCACTTTTAAAATGGTTCCGGAGTGGCCAACGATCAGTTGTTCTCCTGAGTCTGTTGCTACACCAGCCGATAAGTTCACGCTAGTACCGGTTTCTATTTGCTCAAATGACTGTCCTTTGTCTTCCGACACATAAGCGTTACCACGCAAGCCATACACCCATAAGTTGTTGGCATTATCTAAGTGCGCCCCAAATAAGGAGCCGCGATACGGTGACTCTAAGCGCGTCCAGTCCTCTCCGCTATTTTCGCTACTAAACAGCAAGCCCGCCTCTCCAACAATGAAGAAGTCACTGTTGCGAGCAATAATCGCATTTAAATGGTAACCGCCCGGGTTTTCGAGCTTGTCAGAAATAACCTGCCAGTTAGCACCACCGTCAGCGGTTTTTAAGAAAGTACCATAAGCTCCTATTGCGAAAGCTGTTTGCTCGTCTACCGCTAAAATATCCAAAAACGGTTTGCTTGGGCCTTCTTCTTCAGCAACTTCAATATTGCTGATTTGGAATTGCATTTCTTCTAGCTGCCATTCAAGTTCGCTGATAACCTCTTTATCTTCTTCGGTTTCCAGACGCTCTTGAAGAGTAGCTACTTTTTTCTGGTAAAACGCTTTTTCCAGCTCCATTAACTGAAAGCCGTCCAGTTGACGCGTCCAAGTCTGACCGCCGTCTTCAGTTGTTAAAATAACGCCGTGATGTCCGGTCGCCCAGCCCTTTTCTGCGCTCGCAAAGTCCACACTGGTAATTAATACGCTGCTATCCACATTGGCCTGTATCCAGCTACCGCTCTCGTCCTGACGAATCACATTACCGTGTGCGCCAACAGCAACCAATTGTTGACCATTTGATGCGATTTCAATGAGAACTTCTCTTTCTATTTCATCAGACGACAGTGCCGGTGCACTGATAACCTCGTAATCAGTGTTTGTTGTTGTATTGCCATCCTGGGCATATACTGCGGTGCTAAACAACGCACCCAACAACAGCCCGAATTGGGCAAAAGACGAACGCATGGAACCTCCTGGGTACTCAAAATGTCATAGGATTGTATAAGCTCAAGATAATTTGAAAACCTTTTTTCGTTAATTTCGTGCTTTTTTTCGTTAAAGTGTTGCCTGAGAGGTCAGTCCTCTGGCAAAGTGATGTTGGAAAGTAGAACAACAAGGAAAATCATAATGAATAAACTGATGCTAAAAGCTGGCGTATTCGCCATGTCGGTGATTTCCGCGAGCGTTGCGGCTAAAGTATCACCTGAAGAAGCCGCACGGCTTGGTCAAGACTTAACACCAATTGGTGCTGAGAAAGCGGCAAATGCCGATGGTTCAATCCCTGCGTGGGACGGTGGTTACTCTGATCACTCCGTTGAAGTTGTTCGCGGTAACGACCCTTTCGCCAATGAAGAACCGTTATTTACTATTACTCACGACAACCTGGACGAATACAAAGACAACTTAACGCCAGGTCAAGTGGCTATGTTCGAGAAATACTCGAGCTACAAAATGCACGTTTACCCAACTCATCGCACAGCCACCTACCCAGATGAACTATGGCCAAAAATTAAGTCAAATGCGGAAAACGCAGAAATGGTTGCCGGTGGTAACGGCTTAGAGAATTTCGATACCACCATTCCATTTCCTATTCCGCAAAACGGTCTGGAAGTGGTTTGGAACCACATTACTCGTTACCGTGGTGGTGCTGTGACTCGTAACATTGCACAGTTCCCGGTACTTTCAAATGGCGACTATGTGACGGTAGAGCTGAAAGAAACTCTGGCGTTCCCTGAGTACCTTGAGACCGGTCGTCAGGAAGCCGATGACAACATTCTGTTTTATTTCATGCAGGAAGTTGAAGCGCCTTCTCGCTTAACCGGTACTGTTCTGTTGGTTCATGAAACCATTAACCAGGTAAAAGAAGGCCGCCGCGCATGGATTTACAACGCCGGTCAGCGTCGTGTCCGTCGTGCACCTAACGTCGCCTATGACGGTCCGGGTACAGCGGCAGATGGTCTGCGTACTTCAGATAACCTGGATATGTATAACGGTGCCCCAGACAAGTACAACTGGGAGCTTAAGGGCAAAAAAGAAATTTATATCCCTTATAACAACTTTAAAATCATGGATCCTGAGTTGGAGTATGAAGACATTATCCAGGCAGGTCACATGAACCAGGATCTTATCCGTTATGAAAAACACCGCGTTTGGGTTGTGGAAGGCAGCCTGAAAGAAGGCGAACGCCACATCTACTCAAAACGTACTATGTACATTGACGAAGATAGCTGGACAGCGTCTATCATCGACCATTATGACGGTCGTGGCGAACTATGGCTTGTTGGTGAAGCTCTGAATACTCAGTTCTATAACCAAGACGTACCATGGATGGCTGCCGAAGCATTGTACGACTTAAACTCTGGTCGTTATATCTCGCTTGGCTTGGGTAACGAAGAAGACCCATACATGGAGTGGGATATTGAAGTAAGCCGTGACGAATTCACGACTAACTCCCTGCGCCGTAAAGGCTTTAGATAAGCCGATACTGGTGATAAACCACTAAAAAGGAGACTCACATGAGTCTCCTTTTTTGTTTGCCCAGCGAAGC
>NZ_DGMK01000016.1:0-12688 GCF_002388365.1 Idiomarina sp. UBA4520
GACGCCTCACCCTACTCGATATGTTCGTTTGGTTGCTATGCAGGTTTTGTCCTAAGCTTAAAACAAATGCGAAGGAGGAACTATGCAAGGCATTAATGCTGATCGCTTAAAAAAATCTGTCCTGGAATTATCCAATATTGGCTATAACGACAAGGATCACGGCGTGTATCGGTGGGGCTTTACTGACGCCGATATGGAAGCCCGAAAGTGGATGATGGAACAGGCAAAAGCCGAGGGTTTTGAAACTTTTATGGACGGTGCCGGCAATGTTTTTTTCGGCATCGGCGACTTTACCCAAAAGCCGGCTGTACTAACCGGGTCTCATCTCGATACTGTTCCCGCTGGTGGTATTTTTGATGGTGCCTTGGGCGTGCTTGCCGGATTCGAAGTTTTGCGCTCGATCAAAGAAAACGATATTAAATTGAAGCATCCTGTCTGGGTAGTCGGTACAGCCGAAGAAGAAGGTCGATTTGGTGGTATGATGGGCTCGCAGGCAATAGCGGGCGTTATAAACCCGGACTGGTTAATGTCAGCGCACGATGCCGACAATGTGTACTTGAAAGATGCTATGGCTGCACACGGTATGAATGTGATGGATGTGCTTGATGCAGCCTGGCCACCGGAGCGACTTAAAGCGTTTTATGAGCTGCATATTGAGCAAGGGCCGGTGTTGTTCCAAAAGGAAATAACCATTGGTGCTGTGGAAGGTATTTCTGGTGTTTTCAAATGGATAGTGCACTTAAAAGGTAAGGCCGACCATGCTGGTACAGCACCGATGAATATGCGTAGCGATGCGTTTATGGGATTGGCCGACTTTGCCCATGAAATTGACCGAATTATTGCTGAAGATGGCACGGACAAAACCCGTATCACCGTCGGTAAAGTCGACTTAAAGCCGGGTAGTCCGCATACGGTGCCGGGTGAAGCTATATTCACCATTGTCGGTCGCGATATGAGTAACGATGTGATGAAAGAGCTGGCAGACTCATGCAACAAAGCTTTGTCGGCCATTGCGCGTAAACATCGGCTGAAGTTTGAGTATGAGCAAGTCAGCTGGCTTAACCCAAAAGACTGTTCAACGGCACTGACTCAGAAAATTTTAGATAAGGCCAAAGCACGCAAGTATTCGTGCCTGAAAATGCCCAGTGGTGCTGGTCATGACACACAGTTTTTGGCGGAATTAACCGATGCCGGGCTTATTTTTATACCGTCTGTTAATGGTGTCAGCCATGCGCCTGACGAGTGGTCGCATTGGCATGATGTGGAAGCAGGTTGTAACATACTTTTTGATTGTATAATTGATTCAGCTCAGTGAGCTGCGCCGGGCCGTATGATACGTTATACTAGGCGCACCTCGCCGTGACATTAAGTGGTATTGTTCATGGAACACAAGCAAAAGATAACGGTTCAGTCTGCGGACAAAGTTAAAATCCAGCGCCCCGACGGACAAAAGCACAACAACAATTACTCACCCCGTAGTCGCATTTATGTGCGTAGCGTAAAAGGTGCTTTAGAGTACTTCAGGCGTAGCTTTGGTTTTATTCTTCTGGGCGTATTTGCCTTGCTGCCCTGGCTTACCTATCAGGGAGAGCAAGCCATTTTGCTTGATATTATGGAGCAACGCTTCCGAATTTACGGACTGACCCTGTGGCCTCAGGACTTCACAGTTGTCGCCTGGTTTGCCATAGTTGCGGCGGTTGCTCTGTTCTTCGTAACGACGATATTTGGCCGGGTCTGGTGCGGCTTTATGTGCCCGCAAACCACCTGGACCTTTATTTTTATGTGGTTTGAAAAGAAGTTTGAAGGGCCGCGAAATAAGCGTATCAAGCTTGATGAACGCAAAATGGACTTCGACAAGCTGTGGCGCAAAACCGCTAAGCAGGTAAGTTGGGTCCTGGTCGCTTTACTGACCTCTATGAGCTTTGTCGGCTATTTTACCGATATTCGTGAACTCTTTATTAGTTTCTTCACATTAGACGCCGGCTTCTGGGCAACATTCAGCGTGCTTTTCTTTACCTTCTGTACCTACGGAAACGCCGGTTATATGCGCGAAATTATGTGTACGCACATGTGCCCTTACGCGCGCTTTCAGTCAGCTATGTTCGATAAAGACACGTACACAGTCTCTTACGATGCCGAACGCGGTGAACCGCGCGGTCCTCGCTCGCGAAAAACGGACCCTGCCGAAAAAGGTTTGGGCCATTGTATCGACTGTTATATGTGTGTGCAGGTTTGCCCCACAGGTATCGATATCCGTAACGGGCTTCAGTATGAATGTATAGACTGCGGGGCTTGTATCGATGCCTGTAATGAAGTTATGGACAAAATGAATTACCCACGCGGCCTTATCCGTTTCACCACAGAGCGTAACCTGGCGGCAAAAGAGAAAAAACAGAAGACCAACCCGTGGCGCATGAAAAGTATTGGTTACTTTATTATGTTGCTGGCGGTAAGCGCTGTATTGATATGGGATGTAGCGACGCGTATTCCATTGGAAGTCGACGTGCTTCGTGACCGTAATCAGTTGTATCGTGAGAACATTGAAGGTCAAATTGAAAACGTCTTCACCCTTAAGTTAGTGAATAAATCGCAGCAAGACCAGACATACCGAATAGAAGTCAAAGGTTTTGAACAGTTCGAACTTATTGGAGAAACGACGAAAGATGTTTCTGCCGGTGAAGTGGGCACAATGCCGGTGACCTTAGCGGTACCTCCGACTTTATTAGATGGCCAGGTGACAGAGTTTTACTTTGTGGTGACAGCCGTTGATAATGCGGACATCACAACTGAGCACCAAAGCCGTTTCTTATATGAGTAATTTACTGGATCATTCGTCAGACTTTGCATTTCAGGGGCTGACGCCAGATATTGTTGTTAATGCGCTGGAATCTGTCGGACTGTATCCTGCTTCGGGATTGCTGGCGCTTAACAGCTATGAAAATCGCGTGTATCAATTCACCGACGATGATCGCAAACGCTACGTCGCGAAATTCTACCGTCCCAGCCGCTGGACCACAGAACAAATACAAGAAGAGTTAAGTTTTGTTGAAGAGCTGGCGCAAGCGGAAGTGCCTGCCGTGTCAGCTTTGGAGCTACAAGGCCAGCGCCTGCATGAATTCGACGGCTATCGCTTTTGCGTCTACCCAAGTGTTGGTGGACGCGCTTTTGAGCCTAATGACTTAGATGAGTTAGAGCGGCTGGGTCGTCAAATTGGCCGAATGCATGCAGTTGCAAAAGCCGGACGTTTCGAAAGCCGTGAAACAATAACTTATGACGGCTTCGTTGCGCAGTCAGTGGTTGAGTTGAAACAGTCTGAGTTGCTGCCCGCAGAGTTAAAAAACGCTTTTTTCGCCATTTTGGACCCGTTAGCAGAGCGCCTAAAAAGTACGCCACTGAATCAATTTGAGTTTCAGCGCTTGCATGGTGACTGTCATATCGGCAATATTCTTCAGTACGATGACAAACTGACTTTTGTCGACTTTGATGATTGTCGCTCTGGCCCAGCGGTGCAGGATCTCTGGATGATGCTGAGCGGACCTAAGGAAGAGCAGACGCTGCAACTCGATGCGTTAGTCTGTGGCTATGAAGATTTTTGCGATTTTGACACCGAACAAGTGGTTTTAATTGAACCTTTGCGCAGTTTCAGAATCATTCAATATATGGCATGGTTGTCGCGACGTTGGCAAGACAGTGCATTTCAGCGGGCATTTCCGTGGTTTGCGGAGAGTCGTTATTGGGAGCAGCAAATTCTTGCGCTCAAAGAACAACTGGCGGGGCTTGACGATGCGCCGCTTAACCTTGGTTTTAACGGATAATTTTAACGGATAGTTTTAATAGATAACAGGAAGACGTAATGAAAAATTGGTTAGTCAGTATTATTGGTTCTTTATTGTTAGTGGTTGGTGTCGCTCAGGCTCAGGACTTTGAGGAAGGCGTGCACTACGAAGTGATTGCAGACGAAGCGACCAGCAAGCCTGAAATTACAGAATTCTTCTCGTTTTACTGTGTGCATTGCTACCGCTTTGAACCTATCGCTAAAGAGATGAAGTCAGAATATCCAAATGCGTTTCAAAAAGCCCACGTGTCTTTTATCAGCCCGCGCGGTAATGTCGGCGAGGAAATGACTCAGGCGTTTGTGGTAGCGGAAAAGCTGGGTAAAAGCGACGAATTGTCAGTCGCTATTTTTGATTACAACTTCAACAAGAATAATATGCTGACCAGCAAAGAAGACATTCGTAACGTATTTATTGTGAACGGTGTTTCTGGCGAAGAGTTTGATAAGGCAATGAAAAGCTTCACGGTAAGAACGGCTGCCGCGAGAATGGATCGCCGAGCGACTAATTTAGGTGTTAATGCAACTCCAACTTTTATCGTTAATGGTAAGTATAAAATGCTGCCACAGGGCTTCCGTGACAGTGATGACTTTGCCGGTGACTTTACGGATCTGGCAGGCTACTTATTAGAGAAGTAACCTGCCTGGACAGTAAGAAGCTTTAAGGGTTGTACTTACAATAAGCGCCTTATTCATTTTTGGAGAAGGCGTTTTGATTATTAAGGTACTGATAATTCCGTAAGCCAAACTCCGGTAATACGCTGTACAAGTGCTCAATAATAGAGCTTTGAATCGCTTCGTATTTGGTCCATTCTGTGTCGCTCGAGAAGGCATAAATCTCTAAAGGTATGCCTGCTGCAGTAGGTTGCATTAGTCGGGTCATGCAAGTTAAATCCTGACGTACTTTCGGATGATTCTTCAAATACTGATCAGCAAAAATTCGAAATGCCGTTAGGTTACTGACCGGCTTTTCTAAATCGTTTTCTTTAAGCCATTCATCCACCGACTTCCCAAAATACGTATCAACTATCTTCTCCAGCTCATCGTCAGACAGTAGTTTTGAGCTATCCAGATCAATCATCAGGGAACGTTTCATGCGGCGCCCGCCTGTTTCTATCATGCCTTGCCAGTTCTTGAAGGACTGATTAATCAGCACATAGGTTGGCAGGTACACAATGGTTTTATCCCAGTTTTCGACTTTAAGCGTAATAAGCCCGACTTCTTGTATGGTGCCATCAACATTGTGATCAGGCAGCTCTATCCAGTCGCCTATTGCAACCATGCGGTTAGTGGCAAGCTGAACACCAGCGACAAAGCCCATCAGTGTGTCTTTGAACACCACCATGAGTATGGCGGTCATGGCACCAAAGCCGCTGAGCAAGTACATGGGCGACTTATTCATGATAATAGCCACAGTGATAATGATGGCCATTAATACCAAGACCAATTTCACAACCTGAATAACGCCGGTTATAGGCACATCTCGCGCTTTTGGTGTGTAGTCGTAGGCGATGGATACAAAGTTAGCAATAGACGTCAGAATACTGGTGATAACCCAGGTAAGATAAATGCCGACAGCCGTTCGCAGGGGTGACTGCCAGCTTTCGAAGTCGCCGGTGAACAACACCGGAATAAAGCTATTAATAATAACAACCGGTGCTAAGTTGGCGCAGCGTTTGAAAAAACCACTGTCTACTAATGCCCGATACCAACGCTCTGGGGCGCGGCGCAGTGCACGTTCAATCGCATGGTCGAATACCCAACGGGCAATGACGTAAGTGATATAGCTTGCGACTAATATAATGGTGACACCGATGACCAAGCTGAGCTCCTGCAAATTGCTCTCGATGCCCATACTTTCCAGCCACTGCCTTACAAACTTAAAGTTCATGGCAACGCTCCTTATCGGGTTTCCGTGATGGTTTTACGGATATCATTAATGGTTTGATCTTTCTCGTGCCAACGCAAGTTCAGCCAGTTTTGAAAGTGCTCTTTGAACTTCGGATCATTAGCGTAGTCGCCAATTAAGTCCGCCGTAACTGGCAGCGTTTTGATATCCACGTAAACGTTTTTGAGTCGTCCGCTGAGTAAATGCCAAACAACGGGGCGCGAATCGTTACCCGGATATACAATAGTGATGTCCAAAATAGCCTCAAACTGTTCTCCCATTATTTGCATGGAAAAAGCTGTTCCACCTGCTTTTGGAGGCAATAAATTTTTAAACGGGCTGTTCTTTTTCTTATGCTTTTCCGGCGTAAAGCGAGTGCCCTCACAAAAATTAACGACCGTTGTCGGAATATGTCGGAATTTAGCGCATGAGCGTGTGGTTGTGGCGATATCCTTGCCTTTTAGGTGAGGCTTTTTCTGTATCAAGTCTTTTGAATAACGCTTCATAAAAGGCATATCTAAAACCCAGCACCCCCATCCGACAATGGGTATCCACATAAGCTGAGATTTTAAGAAAAAGCGAGGCGTCGGCATATGGCGGCGGGTTAAGTGCATTAACACAAGAACATCCACCCAGCTGCGATGATTCGCCATGACCATATACCAGCCGTTTTCGTGGAGATCTAAGTCACCTTTTATATGCCATTCCATGCGTTGAGTCAGCTGGAACATCATTGACATGCAATAAGCCCAGACGCGGAATAGTCCGTTAGCGGCGGCTGAACACAAGCGTTGAGTTGCAGGAAAAGGCAGAAGAATTTTGAAAACACCGACACCAATAATCAAAACGCCGATAATAGCGGTTGTGATAACTCCCCACAGTAAGTGAGCGATGACTCTGAAGGGAATAAGTAACGATGTCAGCATATTTCCTGGTGCCTTCCTAAAAGTAAATAGTTACAGAAATAATAACTTAAGCCGTGCTTTATGTCTGTTGCGAAAGGGTAAAAAATAATGGTACTGTACAAATATACAGTATTGGAGGGCAGTATGCAGCCAAATCTACAGCGACTGATAGAAAAAGGGGTTGTTTGGCAGGGGCAGACAAAAGCGGCTCAAGCTGACCATTACATAAAAACAGGCTTTTCCAAGCTTGATGAGTTGTTAGGTGGTGGTTGGCAAACTCCCGGGTTGCATGAATGGCAGTTAGAGTCGCCTTTTTCAGAGCAGCGGTTGTTATTGCCGCTTGCGCAACAAGCTATTGAACAGGGGCTTGCTGTGTTTTGGGTAAACCCACCGGCGCAGTTGTCTGCCGCCAGTCTGTATTATCATGACTTAGCCGATGCTATGCATGTTGTGGTTGAGGCCAAAGGAAGTGATGCTTGCTGGGCTCTTGAACAGATATTACAGACGAAAAACGCCATGGCGTTTGCCTGGCTTCCGCAAAAAGAAACGACGTCTCCGAAAGTCCGGCGCTGGTATAAAGCGGCAGAGTCCGGGCAAATGGGCATCGTTATTAGCGGCTTTAGTGATCACCCGGAGGCTCGACCCTATAGTAACCGGTTAAAAATACGTTTAACGGAAAATGGATTAGCTCTGGATATTTTAAAGCGCAAGTTTGGATGGCCTGTTGAGAATATAGAGCTGAGCTAATGTGGTTATATTGTCACTTTCCGCAGTTGCTGTTAGATAGCCTGTTAAGAGCACAGCCCGAGTTTGAGAAACAGGCGGTCGCGCTTTATCAGGTTCAAAACGGACAGTCACTTATTGAGCAAAGTAATCAAGTTGCTCAGCAGGCAGGAGTTAGTCAGGGCATTGCCAGTGTTATGGCTATAGCCCTCTGCGAAGACTTAAAGTTAAAAGAGTACAGTGTGGCAAAAGAAGAAAGGCTTCTTTGTGGCGTGGCTGACCATTTGTACCAGTGGGCGGCAAAATTGGTATTAGAGCCGCCGCAGGGCATATACGTAGAGCTCGATAGCCTCGAAAAGTTGTACGGTGGGTTGTCGAATACGGCGAAAACGTTGCATTTGGCGGTAAAACAATTGGGGGTGAGATCGCAGCTGGCGGTGGCTAACAATGCGTTAGCAGCGAAAGTGCTGGCTGAAGCCGATGCCCCGCTGACAATGAAGGATGAAAAAGTCGGTCATCAGTTAAAAGGTTTATCCATAAAAAGTAGCGGACTGCCGGACAAAGTCGTTCGAGACTCACTATCTGCAGGCATTTTCTCTATTGGTGATTTACTGGACATACCGGTTAGTGACATTGGCCGGCAACTTGGAAAAGAAGCCCTGTTTTATATACAAGAGTTAAAAGGTGAGTTGAAAACGCAGCGAGCGAGTGACTTTTATCAGCCGTCCGAGCGATTTTTTCAGCACGTCGACTTAGTTTCCGAGGTATCTAATTGGCAGGGCTTACGCTTTCCTATGAAGCGGCTGCTTAATGAATTAGAGAGCTTTTTATATCAACGCCAAAAAGTTGTGCAGCATATCAAGTTTCAGCTGTACCAGCGTGATAAAAGTTGTTCAGAGGTTAGAGTTGCGACAGCAAGCCCCAGTTGGCGCGCGCAAAGTTTTTGGTCATTACTGCAGTTAAAAATGGAGCAAGCTCCTTTAAGCGCGCCTGTTTTGGAAGTGTCTCTTCAGGCATCAGACTTTTCTTCATTGTCGGTAAAAACAAGTCACTTTTTTCATGATGCAAAAGACACCCAGGGCTTATTTCCTCTCATTGGAAAATTACAGGTGAAGCTTGGCGAAAATGCGGTTTATACCCCGGCAGTGAGCGATGATCCCAGGCCCGGTATTAATGAATACAAACAACCGCCCTGCCGTTTCGGCGGTTTCTCCGTCAAGCCTGTTAAGCGGCCTTTATGGCTAAATCACCCTGAACGGGTCAATTTGGATGAGTGGTCTTTAAGCAATGGCCCGGAGCGAAAACGTTGCGGCTGGTGGGATAGCCAACCAATAGAGCGAGACTACTGGATAGCAACGGACAGTAAGCATCGCAAAGGTTGGCTTTTTTATGAGTCTGGGCAGTGGTATTTGCAGGGATGGTTTAGCTGATCTGGCTTCACACCCACTCAGCCTGAGGTCTTATTATGGCATTTGCAGAGTTACACGCACTCAGTCATTACAGCTTTCTGCGCTCAGCGGCTGCGCCAGAAGAGTTGGTATGCAGAGCAGAACAGCTAGGCTACTCAGCTATAGCCATTACCGACGAATGCTCGGTTGGAGGAGTTGTTAAAGCCTATGAAGAGGCTAAGCAGCGCGATATTAAGCTCATTATAGGCAGTGAGTTTCATATTGCGGACTACGGCACTTTTGTCGTCCTAGCTCCAACGCGAGAAGCCTATGCTGAATTGAGCCAGAAAATTACTGAATTTCGTGGACGCTCGAAAAAAGGCAGTTACCAGGCGAATATTGAGGACTTTTTCACGGGTTTTTCGGACTGTCTTTTGTTGTGGCTTCCGGAGTTTCAGCAACCCCAACTCGTGGCTGTTGGCAAAAAGCTTTGCCATGTTTGGCATTCGCGATTTTGGCTATTGTACGAAAGGCATTACCAGGCTGATGACAGCGAGACATTCAATGCAATCGTCGAACTTAACAAAGCATTAAAAACCCGGGTAGTTTGTGCCGGTGGCGTACGTATGGCAGCAAAGCAGCAACAGCCTTTGTTTGACATCATGAGCGCGATACACGAAGGCCATAGTTTGTATGAAAACAGTGGTGTCGCAAGCGATAACGCAGAGCGTCACTTACGGAGTTTGCAAGAGCTAAAGCAGTGCTATCCGGAGGCATGGCTGAATGAGTCAAGCAATATAGCCAATCAGTGTCATTTTTGCTTATCAGAGCTTCGTTATGAGTACCCGGCGGAATTCACGCCGAAAGGCTTGTCCGCTACGGCGTATTTACGGCAGTTAACCGAAGACGGCGCGCGGTGGCGTTATCCAACAGGCATTCCTGCGAGTGTTAAAGCTCAGTATGAAAAAGAACTGAAGCTTATACAGGAAATGCAGTATGAAGCGTTTTTCCTAACTATCTATGACTTGGTTCAATTTGCCAACAGTCAGGGCATTTTGTATCAGGGGCGAGGCTCAGCGGCGAATTCGGTGGTGTGTTTTTGCTTAGGTATTACCGCGGTTAACCCTTCGCAAATAGAAGTGTTGTTTGAGCGATTTATTTCGAAAGAGCGTAATGAGCCGCCAGATATCGATGTCGACTTTGAGCACGAACGTCGCGAAGAGATCATTCAATACATTTATAAAAAGTACACTCGAAAACGAGCGGCACTGGCAGCAACGGTGATCACTTATCGCTTTAAAAGCGCCTTTCGTGATGTCGGAAAGGTGCTGGGATTTTCTGAGCAACAGTTACAGTTTTATAGCCAGAACTTAGATACCCGAGATAAGGAAGACAGTTGGCAACAACAGTTGATGCAGCAACACCCAAACGTATTTGGGTCTAAAAAAGGACAACTGCTACTATTGCTTGTCGAGCAGTTAAAAGGAGCGCCGCGACATTTATCTCAGCATGTTGGCGGCTTTGTTATTGCGTCCGACGAGGTTGCCCGGCTGGTTCCGGTGGAAAATGCATCGATGCCTGAGCGCACCGTTATTCAATGGGATAAAACCGATTTAGAAACACTAGGTCTGCTTAAGGTCGATGTGCTGGCGCTGGGAATGCTGACAGCACTACGTAAAATGCTTGCTTTAGTGAACGAGAAAGGCACAAATAATGGTAAGTCATTAACCCTTGCAAATATCCCTCAAGAAGACCAAACCGTTTATAAGCAGCTTCACCAAGCCGACTCTATGGGTATTTTCCAAATTGAGTCGCGGGCGCAAATGACCATGCTGCCAAGGCTGAAACCAAAAACGTTTTACGATCTGGTTATTCAAATTGCTATTGTCAGACCCGGGCCTATTCAAGGCGACATGGTTCACCCCTATTTACGGCGCCGGGATGGCCTGGAAAATGTGGACTATCCCAGCGAAGAAGTTCAATCGGTACTGAAGCGTACTCTCGGTGTGCCCATATTTCAGGAGCAGGTTATAAAACTGGCAATGGTTGCAGCTGGGTTTACCGGTGGAGAGGCCGACCAATTACGAAGAGCCATGGCATCCTGGGGTAAGCGGGGGCAGTTAACACACTTCGAGCATAAACTAATAAAAGGAATGCTGGAGCGAGGCTATACGCGAGACTTTTCAGAGCGCTTATTTCGGCAAATTTGTGGTTTCGGGCAGTACGGCTTCCCGGAGTCCCATTCTGCCAGTTTTGCCAACCTTGCTTATGCGTCAGCCTGGTTTAAAACGCACTACCCTGCCGCATTTTATGTCGGTTTACTGAATAGCTTACCGATGGGGTTCTATTCTGCCTCTCAACTGGTTCAGGACGGACAGCGGCACAATGTCGAATTTTTACCTGCTGATATTAATAAGAGTAACTGGGACTATGAGTGGCTAAGCCAGGAGCCCAATGTTGTAAGAATAGGATTACGACAAATTAGGAGCTTGTCAGAAATACGCATAAAAGAGTCGTTAAAGCACAGACCTGAGGCAGGCTTTAAAGGGCTGAAAGATTTAGAAGACGCAGGACTGAATAAGTTTGACATACAGGCGTTGGCAAAAGCAGATGCGTTACGAAGCGTTTTAGGACACCGATACCAAGCCCACTGGGAAAGCCTCAGTGAACGAGACAGCCAAATGCCGTTGTTCGCTCAGGTATCAGATCGCCCTGCTCGCCAGTTACAAGCGCCTCAGGAAGTCGAAGACATAAAAGCAGACTATGAAACACAGGGTCTCAGTTTAAGGCGTCACCCTATTACCTTACTACGAGCTCACTCAAAAGAGCTGAGTCGATGCATTGTCGCAAAAGAATTAACCGACTGTCGCTCAGGACAGGTGTTATCCGTAGCTGGTTTAGTAACCTGTAGACAGAGACCCGGAACAAGTAGTGGTGTTACATTTTTTACTCTAGAAGATGAAACGGGCAATATAAATGTGGTTGTTTGGGCGCATACGGCCAGACAATTCCGACAAGCTTATTTGACCAGCAAGTTACTTTGGGTGAAAGGTGTGGTCGAAATAAAGTCAGGTGTTGTTCATGTCATAGCTGGGAGGTTAAAAGACTTAACCCCCCTATTGGCTATTGAAAGAATCGAGAACCGTCGTTTTCATTAATATCAGGAAACGGGACTTACCTGCAGTAGGTAGTCGTCTTTTAAGTCTACGTAGTTTTGTGCTGACTGGCTGAGAAACGCAGACTCTCCTGTATTAAGTTTCCGTTTCTTTTCTATAGGGCTGCCAACATATAAGTAGCCGCTTTCCAGGCGTTTGCCCGGAGGTACCAAGCTCCCTGCCCCAATAATCACATCATCCTCGACAATAACATCATCCATAATAACGGCAGACATACCCACCAAAATGCGGTTACCCAGCTGGCACCCGTGAAGCATACAGTGGTGACCGACGGTCACATCGTCACCAATGATAAGTGGATGCCCGTCAGGGTTCGATGGTGACTTTCGGGTAACATGTAATACGGTTCCGTCCTGAATGTTGGTTCTTTTGCCGATACTGATTGAGTTTACATCGCCTCGGGCCGCGACCATCGGCCAAACACTACTGTCGTCTCCGAGAGTGACATTTCCTACAATGACCGCGCTAGGATCTAAATAGACGCGCTCGCCAATAATAGGCTCATGTTCCTGATAACTGCGTAAGTCCGCCATATTGGGCTCCAACGTTAATAAAGAGTTACTCCTTTTATAGCAGATGATGTGGTGAATATCATGCACCGCCTTATTCTGCACATAAAAACAGCGTGTTGCTGAAACTTTACGCAGTCAGTAAAAAAACAGTTAAAAAGGCATAAAAAGCGCTTGACGGTGTGAGTTAAATCTCTAAAATGCGCTCCACGTTCGAGGCAGGCAACGAAGCCGCCGAAAACCGAAGTTTTCTAAAACATCTTTTTT
>NZ_DGMK01000003.1:0-42455 GCF_002388365.1 Idiomarina sp. UBA4520
GAATTGATAAATAAGAAAGTTCCAGCTCCTCAGGCGCATTTAGTTGCAGATTTTGCCAAACGGTTATACCGAAACATAGCGAGTGATGATTTAACCAATCGTCACGACAGCGATATGTACGGTGCTGTCTTAGGACTTTGGCATAGCTTTAACGAATATACTCCAGGCGATAAAGCACTCATAAAAGTTTATAACCCAGATGTGCCAACTGACGGTTGGGAATCGCCGCATACTATCGTGGAAATTATCCAAAGCGATATGCCGTTTATGGTTGACTCAGTTCGCATGGCGTTATCGCGTCTGGGCATTACATCACACTTGCTGTTGCATATGCCGATTAGCCATAAGCGCGACAAGAGCCAGCAAGTTACAGAGCTACAAAAGCCGGGCACGCGTAGCAAAGATAATTATGTCGATACCGTGTTCCTGATAGAAATTGACCGTCAGACCAGTAAAGAAGAGATTAAGACATTGAAGAAAGAGCTGGTCTCGGTGATGGAAGAAATTAGCCTGGCTGTTCAAGACTGGAAGCCAATGCGTGAGCGCTTGCAAGAAGTAGCTAAAGAGCTTAGTAACGATTTTTATCCTGGCGATAAAGTCTATAAAGACGAGGCTAAGAAGTTTCTTAAGTGGTTGGCAGACGACAACTTTACGTTAACTGGTTATCGTGAATATGAACTCAGCCCGGTGAAAGGTGACTATGAGCTAAAACAGCTTAAAGAGACCAGCCTTGGTTTGATGAAAAACTCGGTCAGTGATAAAGGCCGTTTGGTTTCATCCTTGCCGGAAGATGCTCGCGAAATCATCCAGAATGATCGACTGTTACTATTGACTAAAACCAATTCTAAGTCGCGTGTCCACCGTCCAGCGTACTCGGACTACATTGGCATAAAACGATTTAACGAACAGGGTAAAGTTATTGGTGAGCACCGCTTTATCGGTCTTTACTCAGCGAGCTTCTATAATAACAGCACCTCAGATATTCCTCTGGTTAGCGAAAAAATCGAGCGTGTTTTGGAAATGTCTGGTTTCGCACCACAGTCTCATGCTGCAAAGGCGTTACTGAATATTTTAGAAACCTACCCACGTGATGAAATTGTTCAGGCTGAAGAGGATGACTTATTAGAAGTCGGTCTGGGCGTGCTGCAAATGCAAGAGCGTGATATGACTCGCGTGTTTTTGCGCCGAGATATCTTTGGTCGCTTCATGTCATGCATGGTTTACGTGCCGAAAGAGCGCTACAACACCTTACTGCGTGAGCGTACGCAAAGTATATTGGCAAGAACGTTCAAAACGGAATACGACGTTGACTTTACGACGTATTTTTCAGAGTCATCATTGGCGAGAACACACTATACAGTCCGTTTAAGTGATGGTCATCAGACGATTAACGTGAAAGATTTGGAGCAAAACTTGATTGAAGCTGCACGCACCTGGGAAGATAATTTCGAGAGAATTTTACAGTCTACATACGGTGAAGCTCAGGCAACGCGTCTCAACAAGCGTTATTCTTCAGCTTTCCCTCGCGCATATAAAGAAGATGTACTACCGTCGGTGGCTATCTCAGACATTAAGCAACTTGAGTCATTAGATGATGACCACAAGTTGGGCATGGTGCTGTATCGTGCGCAAGAAGAGAAAGACGACAGCAAGCATCTGCATCTGAAATTATTCCATAAAGACGAGCCTATTCATTTGTCTGACGTGCTGCCGATGCTCGAAAACTTTGGTTTACGAGTTATTGGTGAAAGCCCGTATCAGATTAAAACGAGCGATGGTCATATTTTCTGGGTTCTTGACTTCCAAATGCTTCACACGGCGGGTTCACTGGACTTAGATGAAAGTCGCGAAACCTTCCAAAATGCCTTTGCTAAAGTATGGGACGGGCAGCTTGAAGATGACGGCTTCAACCGTTTAGTACTGGGTGCGGGTATGAACGGTCGCCAGGCAACCATTTTGCGCATGCTTGCTAAATATATGCGCCAAATTGGTACAACATTCAGCCAAAGCTACATTGAGAGTACCTTTAGTAAGTATCCGCTGCTGGCTAAATTGGTTGTGAAAATGTTCTATACCAAGTTTGAGCCGGGCACCAAAGATGTCGAGAAAAAGCTCGAAGCGTTGCACACACGCATTAACACCGAGTTGGATAACGTTGCCAACTTAGATGACGACCGCATTATTCGTCGTTACGTTGAGCTCATTGATGCCGCACTTAGAACAAACTTTTTCCAAACCGATGAAAACGGCAACGATAAGCCTTATATCTCATTGAAATTCCTGCCGGAAATGGTGCCGGAAATGCCGCTGCCATTGCCGAAGTTTGAGATTTTCGTTTACTCACCGCGTGTTGAAGGTGTTCATTTACGTGGCGGCAAAGTTGCTCGTGGCGGCTTGCGCTGGTCTGACAGACGAGAAGACTTCCGCACCGAAATTTTAGGACTGGTCAAAGCTCAGCAAGTGAAGAATACCGTTATTGTGCCGGTTGGCGCAAAAGGTGGTTTTATTTGTAAAGCGCTGCCGGAAGACCGTGAGGGCTTTATGGCAGAGGGTCAGGCATGCTACAAAACGTTCATTCGCGCACTGTTAGACATTACTGACAACATTATTGAAGGCGAAATTATTCCACCGAAAGACGTTGTGCGTCATGACGAAGACGACCCATATTTAGTGGTCGCGGCCGATAAAGGCACCGCAACCTTCTCGGACATCGCTAACGGTATCTCTGCCGAATATAATTTCTGGTTAGGCGATGCGTTTGCGTCCGGGGGTTCAGTCGGCTATGACCACAAGAAAATGGGTATTACCGCACGCGGAGCCTGGGAGTCTGTTAAACGTCATTTCCGTGAAATGGGCATTGACTGTCAAACCACTGACTTTACCTGTGTTGCTATCGGCGATATGGGCGGTGACGTATTTGGTAATGGCATGTTGCTGTCTAAACACACGCGCTTACAAGCTGCGTTTAACCACATGCACATTTTCATCGACCCAGAGCCAGATGCAGCAAGCTCCTGGAAAGAAAGAGACCGCTTATTTAAATTACCGCGCTCTACCTGGGACGATTACAACAAAGAGTTGATTTCTAAGGGCGGTGGTGTTTTCTCAAGAAGTGCCAAGGCCATTGAGTTAACGCCAGAAATTAAAAAGATGATTGGCACCAATAAGAAGTCGATGACGCCAAACGAGCTGATAAAAGCCTGTTTAACGATGGAAGTCGATCTTATTTGGAACGGAGGTATTGGTACTTACGTCAAAGGTAAAGCGGAAACCGATACTGACGTCGGCGACCGCGCAAATGACGCGTTACGTGTTAACGGCCGCGAACTCAAAGCAAAAGTTGTGGGTGAGGGCGGTAACCTTGGCTTCACCCAACTTGGTCGTATTGAATTTGCGCAGAAAGGTGGACGCATTAATACCGACTTTGTCGATAACGTCGGTGGCGTCGACTGCTCGGATAACGAAGTTAACATTAAGATTTTGCTGAACGGTCTGGTCAACAGTGGCGACTTAACACAGAAGCAGCGTGACAAGTTACTGTATGACATGACTGAAGAAGTCGCTGAGATTGTTCTGGATGACTGTAATCGTCAAACGCAGTCGTTATCGGTCACTGCGCTGCGTGGCGCTGATCAGATAAAAGAGCTGCAGCGCTTTATTCATCAGTTGGAACGTGACGGTGCGCTGAATCGTCAACTGGAGTTCTTACCAGATGATGATGAACTGGCCGAACGCCAGGCTTCGAATCAGGGGTTAACTCGTCCAGAGCTTTCAGTATTAACCGCTTACGGAAAAATGGTTCTGAAAGAACAATTGATCACAGACGAGATCACTGAAGATCCTTACCATGCTCGTGAGCTATTTGATTCGTTCCCGGTACCACTGCGTGAGCGTTTTGCTGAAGCAATGACGTCGCACCCGCTGAAAGGGCAGATCATTGCAACCAAGCTGGCCAACAACATTGTTAATGACATGGGGCCAAACTTTGTATTCCGTAAGCAGGAAGCAACAGGCGCTAGTGTTGCAGAAGTTGCCTCAGCTTATGTTGTTGCACGTGAGTGTTTCAAAGTTGAAGAGCTAGTGGACAAAATTGAAGCGTTGAACAATAAAGTACCGGCTGAAGTTCAAAACGACGTATTGTTCCAGCTTCGCCGTATGGTCCGCCGCGCAACTCGCTGGTTCCTGCGCCACAGAAACCCAACGTTGAATGGTATTCAGGAACACCTGGATTTCTACATGGGCGCATTTGATGACCTTCGTAAAAACTGTCTGAAGTACATGATTGAAGACGAAGCAAAAGTTATTGAAGAGACCATTGAGAAATACAAAGAGCATGGCTTCCCGGCTGAACTAGCGAAGCACGTTGCCAGCTTGAGCACCATTTTCTCTGCTATGGATTTAGCTGAAGTGGCTAACGAAAGCGGGCAAAACCTGAAAACGGTCGGAACACTTTACTTCCGTTTAGGTGCTGAGCTTAACTTACACTGGTTCTTAACGCAGATTAATAACCAACCGGTTGCTAACCACTGGCAAGCACTGGCTCGTGCCGCTTTCCGCGAAGAGCTGGATTGGCAGCAACGCTCACTGACGCAAGTGGTATTAAAAGCAACCTCAGACGCGAAAGACCCAGAGAAGATGATAAGCGAGTGGGTAGAGAAGAACGAAACACTGCTGTACCGTTGGCAGCAAATGCTTTCTGACTTTAAAACTACTAAGAGCCATGAGTTTGCTAAGTTCTCAGTCGCGTTACGCGAGCTGATGTTACTTAGTCATAACTGTGCACCAAAAGTATCCAGCTAATGTACGGAATTATTCGTTCATGGCTGTTTCGCCAAGACGCCGAGCGCACGCATGAGTTTGCGCTCGGTATTTTAAAGCGTTGGCACAACACCCCGTTGTCGCTGTTTTGGAAACAGAGTGTTCCAGATAAACCGTGCGAGGTGATGGGTATTCGCTTCCCTAACCCGGTGGGTTTAGCGGCAGGTCTTGATAAAAACGGCGAGTGCATAGATGCTTTTGGTCAAATGGGCTTTGGTTTTGTTGAAATAGGGACTATCACGCCGGTTGCTCAACCGGGTAATGATAAACCTCGCTTATTCCGCTTGGTAAATGATGAAGCCATAATTAACCGGATGGGCTTTAATAACGAGGGTGTTGATAAGCTTTTGGAGAATGTTAAAGCCACTTCTTATAAAGGCGTGCTTGGCATTAACATTGGCAAAAACAAAGTAACTCCCGAAGAAGAGGCTATTAACGACTACCTTATTTGCCTTGAGAAAGTCTACCCGTATGCAGATTACGTCACCATTAATATTTCATCGCCCAATACGCCGGGTTTACGTAATTTGCAGCACGGCACTGCATTAGATGACTTGCTCAGTAAGCTAAAAGCGTCCCAAGCTGAGCTGCATAAAAAGCACGATCGCTACGTACCTTTAGTCGTGAAAATTGCCCCAGATCTAACAGCAGATGAAGTCACTGTAATGGCGAAATCACTGCTCAATGCCAACATTGACGGTGTTATTGCAACTAACACAACACTTGCCCGAGATAATTTAACTGACTCGCAAGCGTCAGAAGCCGGCGGTCTTAGCGGGCGTCCGTTGCAAGATAAAAGCACAGATGTTATCCGTCACTTAAGCAACGAGCTTCAGGGGAAAATGCCGATTATTGGGGTAGGGGGTATTAATAGCGCCGCTGCGGCTAAAGAGAAATTAGCTGCCGGAGCAAGTTTAGTTCAGGTTTATACTGGGTTTATTTATCACGGCCCTAAACTTATTAAAGAAGTTGTTAACGGCTTGTAATAGATACCTGAGTCTAGTATCTTTAGCCGTATATTATTTAGTCGCATTCGAATCATTTCGCTCATATTAGAAGAATAAAGGGCAACAGCGTGGAATCACAACCGCATTGGTTATGGCTATACAATCAAGAATCTGGCGAGCTTTCTGTTAAGCTCTCAGAAGAAAACTCATGCCAAATAGCGTATAAACCAAGCCAGCTGGTCAACATTCATTTTGAACGTTCTGAATTGGATATTGAGGATGCGACTGTATTTCAGTCAACAACCGAACTCCTCGAAGGCTATCCAAGCGACAAGCTCCCATGTGCTATTGACGATGCTGCATTACATGCAATGGCCTGGAAGCGTTTCGGCCGTCCTCAAATGCCACAAAGCTGGCACTTTCAAAAATCAGATATTACTGAATGGTCAGAAGAGCGTCGTTTATGTGAGCTCAACTCCGGGTTCGATCAAGGCTTGTTTATGATTATAGATGCGGATGATGAGTTTGCATCCTGTGTCTTGCTTGACGAGTCTATGCAGTTGTCTGCCATTAAGACCATGCGCCAATTTCAAGTAATAAAAGTGACCTTAAATCGGTTACTACCCGCCACTATTGACTTAGCAATGTCTTCACAGTCGTCCTGGGGACAGCGTTTAGCATAAAGTTTTTGTGTTAGCTTTCAGGTATTCTGTTTGGAAGTAAATTTCAGAAGATTATTTAAAGGAGTTACTTTAGAAAGGATAATTGGTTGCGGGGGCAGGATTTGAACCTACGACCTTCGGGTTATGAGCCCGACGAGCTACCAGACTGCTCCACCCCGCGTCCGATGAGGCGAATACTATACCTGTCCTTTCCATAGCGCAAGCCTTATTTCACTTAACCGCCTACTATTCAGTCAAATTGGAGTTAAGTGCTTATTAATTACTCATTTAAGGTTATTTCCCGGGTTATTAAAGACAGCCAAGTGGCTCTCCGTTATAATTGCGGTTTACTGAATGAACAAGTCGGAATTTATGCATCGTTTTTTTATCGCCTGTGCCAAAGGGCTCGAAGAGCTACTTCACGAAGAATTGCAGGCTTACGAATTACCTTATTTAAAACAAACATTTGCCGGTTGCTATATCGATGCTTCTTTAGAGCAGGCCTACCGCATTGTTATGTGGTCTCGTTTGGCAAGCCGTATGTTGCTCCAGTTAGGTGAACACGAACCCAGCAGTCTGGACGACATAAAGCTGACACTGACTCAGTTTAACTGGCAAAGTGTCTTTAGTAATAATGAAACCTTTATCGTGGACTTTTCCGGTGGTAATGACGATATTCGTCATACTCAATTCGGTGCACAATTGGTAAAAGACTGTATTGTCGACTACTTCCGAAATAAGGGGCTGGCAAGACCGAACATAGAAAAGGAGCAGCCCGATATTCGTATTGCGGTTCGTCTGCATAAAGGAAAACTGGTGTGGTCGTTAGACTTCTCTGGTGACGGTATGCACAAACGTGGTTATCGGACAGAGCAGGGCGCAGCGCCGTTGCGCGAAACCTTAGCGGCAGCAATTCTTATTCGCTCGGGTATTAAAACCGAGTTAGAAAAATCCCAGCCTGCTATTTTCGATCCTTTCTGTGGCTCAGGCACTTTGCTTATTGAGGCTGCGATGATGGCTTGTGATCACGCACCGGGTCTTGGTCGCGGGCACTGGGGCTTTCTGCGCTGGAAAGGACATGACACAGCTGCATGGCACAGTGTGCTAGACGAAGCGGAAGAACGCTTCAAGGTTGGCAAGGCCGCTTTCAAAGGCACCATAAAAGGTTCTGATAGTAGCGGAAGAATGATATCCATTGCCCGCAGTAACGCGAGTCGCGTACTACTGAATAATGTTATTGAGTGGGAAGAGCGAGACGCAACAGACCTGGAAGCCCCTGCTGAATCAGGCTTGTTGGTTACAAACCCGCCTTACGGTGAGCGTTTAGGTGAGGTCGTTGAGACCTTATTGCTTTACCAGCGTTTTGGGCAAACCTTAAAAGAAAACTTTCACAACTGGCAGTTATCAATACTTGCCGGTGACGAGCAACTGCTGAAGCGTTTACGACTGAGAAGTCATAAGAAGTATTCGTTACTAAATGGTGCTATCCCAGTCACTTTAGCGCTTTATGACTTAACTAAAGAGCAGCCAAACTTTACAGAAAGTAAAAGTAATGACCTTTTAAATAGACTTAAAAAGAATTATTCAAAACTTCGCAAGTGGGCTGACAAAGAAGAGCTGGATTGTTGGCGCGTCTATGACGCCGATATTCCTGAGTACAATGCTGCTATTGATATCTATGGCGACTACTTAGTGGTTCAGGAATATGCCGCTCCTAAAACAGTACCCGACGGGGTCGCAAACGACCGTCTGTGGTTCATGCTGGAAACCTTAAGTGAAGCCCTACCATTTGATGAAAGCAATATTGTATTAAAGCGACGCCAGCGCCAAAGCGGTCGCCAGCAATATGAGAAGCGCTCGCAGGAAAGTAAGGTACTGACGGTTCACGAATACGGTGCACGTTTCGAGGTGAACTTAACCGATTATCTCGACACGGGTTTGTTTATGGATCATCGCTTAGTTCGCAAGGAGCTTTTGGACAAGTGTAATGAGCTCGATATTCTAAACCTGTTTGCTTATACCTGTACAGCATCGGTTCAGGCTGCCAGAAGCGGGGCGAAACGTGTGGTTTCGGTAGATATGTCGAACACTTACCTTAAATGGGGTGAACGCAACTTTGAACTTAACAATTTGCGTGGCGACTATGATTTTATTCAAGCTGACTGCTTTAGCTGGATGCGGGAGCAAAGAGGGAAGCAAGCATTTGATGTAATCTTCCTGGATCCACCAACGTTCAGCAACTCCAAGCGAATGACGGGCACACTGGATATACAGCGTGATCACGTTGGGTTGATAAAAACCGCAGCAAACTTGCTGCACGAAGACGGTGTCATTTTGTTTTCTAACAACCGCAAGAAATTCAAAATTGACGTTGAAGGTCTGGAGAAAGCCGGCTTTGAAGTTAACGACCAAACGCAGGCGTCTATACCTGAAGACTTCAAACGTCATAAAGGCATACACCATTATTTTATTATTTCCCGGGCGCACTAATGTCGGCAGTTTACCTATTAACTAAGCCCCATTGCCCGTTGTGCACACAAGCGTTGCAAATGCTGCATCAGTTAGCATTAGAAGAGCCTGTAGAGCTTGGCGTCGTCGATATTTCGGAACAAGATGACTTACAAGAAGAATATGGCTGGCTTGTGCCTGTATTCGTGAAAGCCAGCGATGACAGTGAACTTCGTTGGCCATTTGATGAAAAGCAATTATTGGAGTTTATTGAGCAATGAGTTTGTTGCGAGTTCAGGATGCTCATTTAGCCTTTGGCGCAGATGCGATTCTTGATGGCGTCGATTTTACCGTAGAAGCCGGTGAGCGCATTTGCCTGGTTGGTCGCAATGGCGCAGGCAAGTCGACATTACTAAAGACAATTGACGGCGAAGTTACTTTAGATTCGGGTAGTGTGCAGTGGATAGGTGATACTAAAGTATCACGTTTACCTCAGGACCCTCCTGCACAGTCTACGCAAAAAATTTATGATTATGTTGCTGAAGGCTTAGCCGAAACCGGAAAGCTATTATCGGAATATCATGAGCTTTCCGAACAGCTGGCTGATGCAGCGCATAGCGAAAAGGTGTTACAAGACTTAGAAAGAGTTCAGACCGCTCTTGATGCCTGCAACGGTTGGCAAATGGCCACTCGTATAGAACAAACATTAACGCGCTTGCAGTTACCTGCTGACGACACCATGGCCTCATTGTCTGGTGGTTGGTTAAGACGTGTTGCTTTAGCGCGCGCTTTGGTTGTTGACCCAGACTTGTTATTGCTGGATGAGCCGACCAACCATTTAGATATTGAAATGGTCCGTTGGCTGGAGGAACAAATTGTCGCCTTTAAAGGGGCTGTGTTGTTTATCAGTCACGACCGCGCATTTATTCGACGTCTGGCCACTCGCATTATAGACCTCGATCGCGGCATACTCACCAGCTACGTAGGTAACTACGACAATTACTTGGTAAAAAAGAACGAAGCGCTGGAAGTTGAGGCTGCCCAAAACGCCGAATTTGACAAAAAACTCGCACAAGAAGAGACGTGGATCCGACAGGGCATTAAGGCGAGACGAACGCGCAATGAAGGCCGAGTTCGAGCGTTACAAGACTTGCGCAAGCAGCGACAACAGCGCCGTGAACTGCAGGGTAAAGCGAACTTATCAGTGAACGAGTCACAACGTTCCGGTAAGAAAGTCTTTGAAGGCGAAAATATGTCACTGGCGTTTGGGGAACAGCAAATCATTAGCGATCTCGATTTGTTGCTCATGCGTGGTGACAAAGTTGCTTTTGTTGGCCCTAATGGCTGTGGAAAGAGTACCTTAATTAAGGTTATTTTGGGTGACCAGCCGGTGGATTCTGGCGTCGTACGCTTAGGAACAAACCTGGAAGTTGCTTATTTTGATCAACATAGGGCACAACTCGATCCAGCACAGTCTGTTATGGACAACGTGGGGGATGGTAAACAGGATATAGAGTTCCAGGGGCGTCCACGACATATCCTAAGCTATTTACAGGACTTCTTATTTACACCGAAACAGGCGCGGACGCCGGTTAGTGCGCTGTCGGGTGGTGAACGTAACCGAGCTCTTCTGGCAAAGATACTGCTAAAACCAAGCAATATTTTGGTACTCGATGAGCCTACCAACGACTTAGACATTGAAACGCTGGAACTTTTAGAGCAGATTATTGCGAATTACGAAGGCACGGTACTCTTGGTTAGCCACGACCGTGAATTTGTCGACAACACCGCAACCAGTGTCTTGTATTTCGAAGGTGAGGGCGTCATAACCGAGATAGTGGGTGGTTTTACAGAGCTTGAGCATTACCTGAAAAACAAAGCTCCTACAACTAAGGCAGATTCTTCTAAAACTAAGGGAACCAAAGCCCTAACAAAAGAGTCTGACTCGAACGAAAAACAAGAATCGAATACACAAAAATCGGTTAAAGGTTCAGCCAAGCCGCGTAAAAAGTTATCCTACAAGCTACAACGTGAACTGGAAGCTTTGCCGCAAGTTATTGCTGAAAAAGAAGCACGACTGGAAAAATTACAAGAATCAATCAATGAAGCCGGGTTTTTTGAACAACCACTAGAAAAGACAGAGCCTGTGATGAACGAAATTACTGAGCTGGAAGAGCAGCTCATGCAGGATCTTGAGCGTTGGGAAGAACTCGAAAACTTATCAGAATAGAGTAGTTATTAATAATGAAAACATTTACAACAAAAGCTGTTACTGCCGCTATTTTGTCATCGCTGTCACTGTCAGCTGCCGCTGACTTGTATCAGGTAGAAGAAGTGCCGACAGCGGACAACTTCCGTCATAGCTTTGCCAGAGATATTAACGCTCAAAATTTTGTGGTGGGTGTTTCGCGCTTACCAGAAACCGCAGAAATTGACTTTGAACGGTTGGGTGTAGAAGACCCTGACACTCTAACTGACGAGCAAATTGTTAACTTTATTCGTAATCTTGCAAACGAAAGCTCTTCAGAAACGCAAAGACAGCGTATAGGGCTTAATCAAGCGTTCTACTTTGATACGACAACCCAGGCGGTAGAACCTATTCCGCCGACGGGTGAGCAATGGGCAGATAGTACTGACAGCTTTTTCTACAGCATAAACAATGCTAACTCGGCTGTGGGTTACAGTACCGCGCCTTACGAGCTTATCGAGTATACCTATACCGATGGCGACGGCGAGGAGCAAACGCAAGAATACTTTGTCTCTGACTTTATTACTCGTGGAGTATGGTTTAACAATGGCGAAGTAACTCAGGTAACGCCACCAGAAACGCAATACTTAGGCGGTGAAACAGCGTTAATGGACATTAACGATTCAGGCTTAGCAGCCGGTTATGCGAGTGTGGCAGTCAGCCCTTTAGCTGAAGAGCGAATTGCTGACTGTACGCCTGAAGACGAAGAAACGATAGTTACAGCTCCTGTGGAAGTTTGCGCATGGAATACCTGGTTCTCCTTAAAAAATAGTGCAGCCGGTAATATTGAACCTTTTCGCTTCAGCTTTTATTCCCGAAGAAGCAATAGCGGCTCCTTTAGAGCGAACCGCTCTATCTACGACGTTCGCGGCTTCTTATGGCAGTTAGATTCTAGTGGCAATGTCATTGGTGAACCACAGCAGCTTGGCACTTTAATGCCTCGTGAAGAAGAAGATGAAAACGACTTTTCGAGTTACGCATACACGGTCAACAACAACGGTATAGCCGGTGGTCAAAGCTGGACGTATCACCCAGACTTAGACGCGATAAAAATGCCGGCTATTTTTGTCGAAGGCGAAGCCTTAGCGGTAACAGAAGACACAAAATATCGTTGGGGTTCGGTCAATGATATTAACGATAATAACGTTGCGACGGGTTACCTTGCCGAAGTTATTTCGTCTAAGCTGAGAACTACCGGCTTCATTTATAGTGTGGACAACGAACAGCTTACAACCTTACCGGGGTTCTTCACTGGCTCATCTACAGTCGCTAATGCTATTAATGATGACGGTATTGTGGTCGGGACTGGAGAAGTTGAAGCAACCTTAGCGACTCGCGACAGAGCTGGCTTTATGTTCGACTCAACAGAAGAGGGCGCTGAGTTTATTAATTTGAACGATACAATAAGCTGTGACGCTCCCTACAATATTATTGAGGCGAACAGTATTAATGACAGCGGCGTTATTGTTGCAACCGCTTTAAAAGCTGAAGAGTACACTGACAGCGAAGGGGAAACTCAAACACGCGACGTGGTCGTTACGGTGAAACTTGACCCTTCGGCAGCTGATGGCGAGCTAAACGACTGTACCCAACAAGAAAACCGTGTTGAAAGACAAGGTGCAAGTTTAGGTCTTGGCACGTTGCTCGGCTTTATGGGTTTAGGCGCACTTATTTCTGTATTTCGCCGTAAATCAAAAATTAATAGCTAAACGTTCTATATAAAAAAGTGGCACAGTTTCAATTCGTTAAAAAATGTCAACTGAGACTCTGCCACTTTTACAATTGAACTCTCTCCAAATAAGTCTATCAATAGTAGAGAGGCATTAATAAAAAGCCTCTTTAAAAGAACAACTGTGAACAACAGGCGAGGATAGATTTATGAAAAGACAAAAACGCGATCGCTTTGAAAGAGCTCACACTCAAGGCTTTAAAGCCGGCTTACATGGGCGTTCGAAAGATAACTGTCCTTATCAAACTCAAGACGAGTTTAGGTCGCATTGGTTAGGTGGCTGGAGAGACGCCATGGAAGCAAGGAATACCGGCTTGTTTCGCTAATTTGTCATTCCTTTAAAGGAGAAACGCCGATAGTTGTTGCTATCGGCGTTTTTGTTTTAAGCAAACTTATGTCGTGCAATTAAAACGTTGAAGTATCGGTAAATAATCCGACTTTTAAGTCTTTCGCGGTATAAATTTCACGGCCATCAACTTCGACACGACCGTCGCCAACGCCCATGAACAGCTTGCGTTTTATAACGCGTTTCATATCAATGTAATAACTGACTTTCTTATGCTCAGGCAGAATTTGTCCCGTAAACTTAACTTCGCCAACGCCTAATGCACGACCGCGACCGGGGCCGCCTGACCATGCCAGGTGAAAGCCCAGTAATTGCCACATTGCGTCTAAGCCTAAGCATCCCGGCATGACTGGGTCACCAATAAAGTGACACTGGAAAAACCAAAGATCAGGGTTAATATCTAATTCTGCGTGAATATAGCCTTTGCCATGAGCGCCGCCATCTTCGCTAATCTCCACGATTCTATCCATCATTAACATATCAGGGGCGGGTAGCTTGCTGTTACCTGGACCAAACATTTCACCACGGCTGCAAGCCAGCAGCTCTTCACGAGTAAAGCTCGACTGATTCATAAACACCTTAAGTAATTGAAAAAACTGTGCAGCAGTTTAGCGTACAGCTGTACGCTAAACAAATCCGACAAGTGTTTATGAGGGGGGAATTAAGAAAAAAGTCGACGCCAAAAGCCAATAGGTTGACCTGACTCATCATCTTCTAAGGTATTTTCTTTTACCTTTTGGAAAAAATTATCCGCCCTGCAGGAAGAGAGTATCTCTAATGCTTCCTCGACGTGAGCCACAGCATAGATGTGGAAGTTCCCTTGTTTTACCGCGTCAATGACTTCCTCGTTCAAGTTCAGTTGGTGCTTATTGGAAACAGGAATAATGACGCCTTGTTCGCCATTTAAACCACGCTCTTTACACAGAGCGTAGTAGCCTTCAATTTTTTCGTTAACAGCCCCAATAGACTGCACATTACCGAACTGGTCCACAGCGCCTGTTATGGCTAACGTCTGCTTCAGCGGAATATTTGCCAGAGCCGACATCAAGCAACACAGTTCTCCTAAAGAGGCGCTGTCACCATCGACCTCATAGTAAGACTGTTCAAAGACGACTGTCGCCGACACCGACAGCGGCGCGTACCGTGCAAATTGGTTTGCTAAATAAGCACTGAGAATCATCACGCCTTTTGTATGAATATTTCCGGACAAATCCGATTTACGCTCGATATCAATAATATCGCCGTCGCCATAATGGATAGTCGCGGTAATTCGCGAAGGTTCGCCAAACTCGCTACCACCGATAGTTACAACCGTAAGGCCGTTTAGCTGACCAATTGCCTCACCATGTGTATCAATACGAACCTGTTGCTCAAGTATGCTGCGACGGCTAAGCTCAGCTAAATTGCCTTCGCGGTCACGCTGTTGTTGTAAAGCGTCATCAATAGCTTGCTTATCAATTTCCGTTTGTTGACGCTCCAAAGCACAGCTGTTCGCTTCTCTTAATACTTGTAACAAGCGCACGGAGTTAAGCGTTAGCTCCTGCTGATAGTCAGTGTATCGCGCGCAAACCTTTAGTAGTCCCGCATAGCCACTTTGGCTCAAAGGTAAAACATCAGCAATTTGCCAAACGTAATTAAGGTAATCGAAGTAGGGGGCAACAGGCTCATTCTGAGTGGCATAATGCCCATGAAAGTCCGCCAGAAATGGAAAGAAATGATCAAAGTCTTCGTCGTACTCACGCAGCTGGGCATACTCATTACGAGAGCCTAATAAAATTACTTTTAAGTTAACCGGAACCGGCTCAGGACGATAGAAGAACGCTGTACCAGAGTCAGGTTTTGCTGTTGACCATTCCAGCTCACTGCACTCAATCACGTTTTTCAAACGCTTCCAAAGCTTAATGTCTTCTAAAAGCTCTGCGACTTCAATGGCTAAAACGCCACCATTGGCTTTATGAATAAGCCCAGGCTCAATAAGGTGAAGCTCTGAACGAACAGTCCCTTCAATAGCCTGTACGCCAATGTGGCCGAATAACCGTTCCTCAGTAACTCGGTCACAATAGTAATAGGGAGCAGGGTGCTCGTGTGCGACTAAAATACTGGCCAGTTGTTCGCCTTGTATGTCTGCGGGCGCCACATCTCGTATTTGTTGCATATAGTCACGCAGTTTGTGCGTGTCATAGGTTTGAGTTATTTCTTTATAGGCTTCTTCGCGATTGTCCTTGGGTAAATTAATGAACGCCCAAACCGCTTCTAAAAATGACTCAGCAGAGCCTGACGGAATATTAACCGCAACAGGTCGAAGTGCATCTTTTGGATTCGCCATATAAACCCAGTCGTACCAGCTTGAATACTCCCACTGATGCTCATTGAAATAGGCGTTAAGTACATCACGTTTTAAAATGCCAGGCGAAAACAACGCATAGATATTTGAATACGTACCATGCTGCTGCAGTGAATCGCCAAAAGCCTTAGTGGCACGTGACTGACCAACCAAAGGGTTCTCACTCAGCTCTGCAGGAAAACTCTTCAACCAGGTTTCAATATCCGGCTGTAACGCCTTGTAGTCTAATTTCATAAAACCGTCTCTTTATTATCTATGAGCGCATGATACCAGAATTCCTGAGTAACCGATGATTTGGGCCGTAAAACGCCACATTATATAATTACGTATAATGTATATTATGTTAAATAAGATATATAAAAGGATAATCAAGGCGGTAAGCGCTAACTTTAAAACGTGTGCTCTGCTACTTCAGGAAGTTTTTCAGCAAGAAAATCTATTAAGGTTCTTACCGCAGGTTTCAGTCCACGGCGATGAGAATATGTCATGTGCATAATGCCAACCGGTAAGTTCCAGTTTCGTAGTAACTGAACAAGCAGCCCTTCAGATACCGCTTGCTGTCCTATGTAATTTGGCAATGCGACAATTCCCTGGTTATTAATGGCGGCTTCTTTTAACAGCATCATGTCGTCACTAATAAGCTTGGGCTGGAAATTAATTTGCTGCTTATCACCTTGTTCATTGGTTAGCTGATAATGGTAACGACCGCTGGTGTAATGCAAACTCAGTTGTGGGTGTTGTATTAAGTCCTGGGGCTCTTTAACCGGCTGCGCGTTTAACAGCTCAGGAGAAATAAACAAACTTGATGGTGACTTTGTTAACGGCCGCGCAATTAACGAGGAGTCTTCAATATACGGACGTACGCGAAGCGCAATATCGATATTTTCATCAATGAGGTTAACCGGCCTATTGGTAGCAATGACATTAAGCTGCACTTCGGGATATTTATCCATAAACTCTGGTAGTACTTTGACCAGTAAACTTTGGCTGATGGCATACGGACAGCTAATATTCACACGACCTCTGGGCTTTTCTAACAATGCCTGAGTCACCATTTGCGCAGACTCAGCCGCATCAACTAATGACTCGCAATGCACCAAAAATGCTTCGCCAACGTCGGTAAGCTTTAACCCTGAACGCCCCCTATTTACAAGGCGTACGCCCTGCTCTTTCTCTAATTGGCTGAGCCTGCGGCTTATGGTCGACTTCGGTAGCTCTAATTCTCTTGCCGCCGCATTAATACTGCCGGCACGCACCGTGCGGGCGAATAAATAGTAATTGGCAATATTAGGTATCGACATAAGTGTTCTAATTTTGGAACGTTTAATCCCATTTTATCGTCTTTTTATTTAATTCGGAACACGTAGTATTAACGCCAACATTATGAATAAGGTAAGACTTAAAGGAGCTACCCTATGAACGTATTACATTTAGACTCTGGTATTTTTGTTGAAGGCTCAGTGAGCCGTCAGTTAAGTGCTGACATTATTAAGAAGCTACAAGCAGAAAGCGATATTTCGGTAAAACACCGCGACTTAGTGACTGACGCTATTCCACACTTAGGCGCTGATGAATTGTTAGCTGAAGATAAGCCATTAATTAACGAACTGATTGAAGAGCTCAAAAACGCCGATGTTTTAGTCATTGGCGCACCTATGTATAACTTTACCATTCCTACACAGCTTAAAGCCTGGATCGATCGGGTATTGCAGGCAGGCGTAACCTTCCGTTATACCGAAAATGGTCCTGAAGGTTTGCTGGAAGGCAAAAAAGCCTATATTGCTTCGGGTCGTGGTGGTGTCTACTCAAGCGGCGACGCAAGTGCGCTTGATCATCAGGAAGCTTACCTAAAAACCGCACTGTCTTTTATCGGCATTACCGATGTTGAAATCGTTCGTGCTGAAGGCCTGAACATGGGTGATGAGTCACGAGAGCAAGGTTTATCGAATGCTCAGTCACAAATAGCAGACATTGCCTAGTTCCCAACCTACCGACGGATAAACATATAGATACACAGAGTTAATCCGTCGGGTCCCTTTTTGCGTAAACTTTAGACAGGTTCCTAAAAGGCTTGTCTAAATGATGATAAAAACAACCTTACAGCCACGAGTCACCCATTTGTTTTTTGCATGTGCATTACTGGCAAGCTTTGTCAGTCATGCAGCCACTAAGGTCGATGTGGTGAAAGTCAAAAAACAACACGCGTATCAAACTCTCTCTGTTCCTGCTTCCGTTGCGGCTAAAAATAATAGTGAATTAAGTTTCGGTGTTTCCGGAAGACTATCGTCATTTGAATACGATGTTGGTGATAGTATTACTGCGAATACCACCATAGCACGCCTCGATACGCGGCAAATCGATGCAAGTATTGAATCGCTAAACGCGCAGCAAGCCTCCTTAAAAGCAACCCTTAAAGATGAAAGACAGCAATTAGAAGAGCTTCAAAGTCTCGCGAAAACCGATTTTGTCGCTCAAAGCGAACTACGTCGAGCGCGCGCAGCTGTTGCAGTGGCTGAAGCTGACTTAGCCGAGGTGACTGCCCGTTTGAACGAACGTGAAGTAAACCAGGATTATCATCAGCTAAAAGTCCCGTTTAATGCTGTTATTGAGGGTCTGCCGGGATTCGTACAGAATTCGCCAAAAGAATCCTAATGTATTGATATTTAATGGTTTTACCATTTTTTAGATAACGTAATATCGCGTCAACTGGCCTAAGCCTGAGGTTCCAAAAGCTCGCCAAATAATTCACGAGCTTTTTCCTTTGCTAAGCTCAGTGCTCGTTGACCATCTTCAGTGCAACGATAGTATTTACGAATTTTCCCGTTGACTTCGCGTTTTTCACTTCTTAAATAACCATTTACTTCCATCTTATGCAGCATCGGATAGAGTGTCCCGGGGCTGAGTGTATATCCGTGAGTGCTTAGCTCATCTATCATCCCTGCGCCAAATATTTCCTCGTGGGCAGCATGGTGCAATATATGTAACTTAATAAAACCAGAAAACAAATCTCTATCTTGCATTTTACCCTCAGCAATACTATCGTTATCGAGTATCGATATCGAAATCCGATATTTATTTCTTAAGTACGCCAGAACTTGTGTTATTCAAGGAGAAACTATGAAAGTTTTATCACGCCCCTTGCTCTTGGCCTATGCGTTACTGTTTAGCACGTTCAGTTTAGCACAAGAGGAAAACCCGAATGACTGGATTTTAAATGCGGACTCAAGTGAAGAACGTTTTCAACTTATTCAAGGGTATTTACGCGGCTTTGATCAACCCATGTGGGAAGTTGGAGAGCGTTATGAAAAGGTTCATGAGGCTTTGACGCGTGAAAATTATCAGCTAGCCGGTTATCACTGGCGAAAAATCAGAACCACTATTCAAAATGGATACTTAAAGCGCCCTAAGCGTAAACCAAATGCTGATAGTATTTTTTTCAATGGAACATGGGAAAGCGTAAAAGAAGCGTTTGATAGCGCTGATAAAGAGACTGCATGGAATGCTTTCGGAGAAGCCAAACGCGCTTGCATGGCCTGTCATCAGGCAGAAGGTGTTGGCTATATGAACAATCAATCGCTATTTGAGCTCGAGCAAGAATAGGAGTTATTGACGTGTCGAACAAGTTAGTTAGGGAAACGGGCTTATTTGGTGCACTTGTCATCGGTCTGGGTTCAATCGTTGGTACGGGAGCCTATGTCAGCGTTGGTTTAAGCGCTGAAATTGCGGGCTCAGGCTTGGTTTTGGCCATACTGGTCGCCGCTGCGACTGCCTTAATGAACGGTCTATCGTCGGCACAGCTTGCCGTTGCGCACCCGGTTAGCGGCGGAACGTATGAATACGGTTACCAGTTCCTGAACCCGTTTAGTGGCCGAATTGCTGGTATACTTTTTGTTATAGCCAAAAGCGCTTCTGCAGCTACGGCCGCGCTTGCGGTTGCCTGGTATATTAGCTTAGGCTTGAATGTCCCTCCGTGGATCGTCAAATTTATCGCTGTCGGACTACTGCTAACGTTTACCGTGCTAGTCTTGTCTGGTGTACGCCGGACAAATTGGCTTAATGCATTATTGGTTTTCGTCAGTTTACTAGGCTTAATTGCTTTCGTAGGAATAGGCTTAAGCAGTAGCGGCATGTCTGGAGTAGACCCAGTCACATCATCTTCCTTGTCACTATTCCACGCAGCAGCACTGATGTTTGTTGCTTTTACGGGGTATGGAAGGATTGCAACCATGGGTGAAGAGATTAGTGCTCCACGTCGAAACATCCCCAAAGCCGTCATCATAACACTGGCTGTTATTAGCGCTATTTACATTGCGGTCGGCCTTACGATTTTGCATTTAGGTGGTATTCAGTCATTCGAGCAAAGTAATTTCAATATTGCTAACTTGATCCCTAATCATAGCTGGCGATGGCTTGTGGTTACTGGAGGCGTAATCGCCATGAGTGGTGTCGTTCTGAACCTGGTGTTAGGGGTGTCCCGTGTCATTCTTGCAATGGGCCGGCGCGGCGATCTACCAGCGAAAGTGGCAGGGTTGAGCGGCGATAGTAAATCAGCACCGGCAGCGACATGGATAACTTTCGCGATAATGTCCCTAATCGCTTTGTTTGGGGGGATTAAAGCCGCCTGGACACTCAGTGCCTTCACCGTATTAATTTATTACGGGATCACGAACATAGCTGCACTGAAAGTCTCTCAGACACAACGGTTTATACCGAAATGGGTATCTATTCTTGGTTTGCTGAGTTGTTTTGGATTAGTGCTGTTGGCAGCACTAGCTTAATTGAAAACATACGGTAAGACATTGATTTATTATTCAGTAAACATTATTGGATAACACGACATTTTTGCGATAGTATTAAACGGTAGTACCTTTTAATACTTAGGTAGGTTAGAAATGGCAACATCCGTAAAACTGAATGACGATATGAAAAAACGCGTGCAGCACTTAGCAGATGTTCGTCATCGCTCAGCGCATTGGATCATGCGTCAGGCGATCCAGGATTATGTTGAACGTGAAGAAAAACGTGAAACGTTTAAGCAAGATGCACGTCGTGCCTGGGAAGATTACCAACGTAATGGTTTGCATTTGACGGCAGCGGAAGCCGATGAATGGTTAGCCAAACTTGAATCGGGTGACAATGCTGAGTTGCCAACGTGTCACAAGTAATTTGGTCCCCGGCCGCTTTAGCGGATGTGCAACGTCTGCATGATTTTTTGCGAGAGAAAGATCCGATAGTGGCCCGTAAGGCCGTCAAAAGCATCCGCCAAAACGTCCTTATTTTGGCTGGTCAACCCGAAATTGGCCGCCCGCTGGATGATATGCCCATTGAATTCAGAGAGTGGCTCATTGATTTTGGTCAAAGCGGTTATGTTGCACTCTACCGTTACGATGGCTTTGAAACGATCATCCTTGCAGTGCGACATCAAAAGGAAGTTGGCTATTCGTGATCGCTTGGCTTATTCAGTACCTCAATACGATAATCCGGGCGCAGTGCCTGCCGGTTCATATCCAGTATATAATCACCAAAACGATTAATGTGCGCGGTTCGGTATGGCGACAACCCGGCAATAATGTCGGCAGTGATTTCGGTACCATCCTCCATTAGCTGCTTGAGCACACGCGTCATGCGCTCGGTGTTGTACAGCACGACCATGTTCGCCACTAGATGATTGTACTTCACGATTTTATTTTGCTCGTGACGGACATTTTGTGCAATAACACCTTCACCGCCGAAGAACAGCCATTTAATAAAACCGTTAAACTCTTCAGATTTATTGGTTTCTGACTGAATGACCTGCCGTAAGTCCACATTATCAATGTAGTTCAGGAGAAACAGTGTTCGGATCACTTTGCCCAACTCCCGAAACGCAAAATACAGTTTGTTTTTCCGGCTGTATGTGCCGAGTCGGCGTAACAAAGACGATGCGGGCATGCGGCCCAATTTTATGGATAAAATGATTTTCAGCATGTCGGGAAGCAGCTGCTCAATCAACGCAAAATCAATGCTGCCGGCAAACAGTTGATCGATGTGCTCGTAGCGGCAGGTCTTGTCGGGTCGAAATAAATTTAAATCATGGATGTTTCGGATCCGCGGCATCAATTGAATACCCAGCAAGTACGAGAGCCCGAATACCGGATAACTTTGCGACTGAGTATCGCCGTGTAAAAACTCAGGCTGGATCTCGGATTGGTTATTCAGTAGTCCGTCAATTAAGTAGTTTCCCTCGTAGGCACCACAGGACAAAAAATGACTGTATAACGCAATGTAGGTATCGGATACGTGGTAGTAACCGATGCCGCCGTAGCCACCGTAGCGAATATGGTACTCAGACATCAGGTTCTGCTCGTACAACTCCCATTTGGTTCCGTCTACCGACGCGTGCTGCCCGCTGCCCCAGAACCTCGGCAGATCGAACTGGTTGTATGCATTGATGACGTTGGCAATGGCCTTATCTAAACGATCATCCGTCACTTGTTTTAAGTTCAACCAGGCCACCTGCTTAGGGCTGATCCCCTTGATAGAGCGCGCCGTTTGTGTGGGCCCTAAATTGCATCCGTAACAAAATAACGTAGTAACGAAACGTCTGGCCGGATCATCCACCCGGCTTTGTTGGCCGGACAAGGGATAAAATAAATCACTGAGATTTAACCAACGTTCGCTGTCCACCAAAATGTCAACGATGCTCGTTGGCTCCAGTTGTTGGCTGATGGCATCATCCACACGCTGGATGGCCGCTCCGGGTCGCTGTGTTAATAATCGCTTTAAACTGATCCGACCCTCTTTTATCTGAGCGTAGGTATTTTCCGGAAAACGTTCATCCACTCGCTGTGCCAACCGCGCCAGTTTAGATTTCAAATGCTGAATGAGTTCACCGGGCTTCTCCAGTGGTAATTCGACCTGCTGCGCGTAGCGTGGCAGCTCGCGTGCGTAGGTTGCCTCATCAATCAGCCCCTTGCGATAATCCTTGTATTGCTCGCTGTTGACCACGTACAGATCCACAGATGCCAATTCCTGTTTAATGTGGAGTAAAATGCACAGCTCCAGATATTTGCGGTGAAACGTCATAAAATCGTCGTCCCGCTTGGGCGGTCCCAGTACCAGCTTTTTCCAGGCAGTAGATAACCATTTACTGCCTTTGACACCATCAAAGGCCTCCAACACATAGCGTGTGTCAATGTGCTCCTGACGGACATCGCGCAACGATAACAGACAACGTATCAGACGTTCGGTGGTTTTGTCGCTGGAGGTGCTGCGCAATGTGAGGATGGACAGGCAATTGAATAACAGCGACCGTTTGGTGCGATAAGGCCGCAAAAGAAAGGGATAGTAATTATTGCCGGAGTAAGCCAGGTGCTCATCGCATTTTGCCATCAGCGCTTCTTTATCCGGACCCGCGCGTTCATCGAGACGTTTGAGACGCTCTGCGGCACTGCCGGGCGTATCCATTTCCAGTAGCATATCGCGCAGGGTGCCAATGAGCTCGTTCGTCTGTGCCTGTTGCTGCAGGATGTAGCGTTGTAAGTTGTCTTGCGCCTGTCTCTCCAGCCCTCGTATAAGCTTAATAAACAGCTCAGCCACATCATCCAGCGCCTGTCCGTGTTGACTGCGGATCAAGATCACGGCCAGAGCGTACCGTTTGTTGGGCCTTAAGTCGCGCATTTCTTTGGCATCCAGTGCCCGGGCTTCCAGCATAAACTGCCGGTACTTGGCGGTGGGTAATGACAAGGTTGGCATTTGGGTTTCCAGCGTCCGCAGCCATTCCACGTGATGTAAGTAACTTCGGATCGCCTTGTTGGTCGGTTTTTTAGGCTCACGTTTGAGTCGCTGCCAGTCACTGTACGTGCCTGATGAGACTTGCGTTGACAGCAACCGATCCAACTGTTTTTTAGCCACCGTACTCAGTTTTGTCGTGATCCCTGCGTACAGCTGATCATTGACCTGTTGTCGGCTCTGTTGGGCCTGTCGCTCTAAGACACTGAGTCCGGGTAACTCAAAACGGTGATGAACGAGCTCTTCGAGCATCACGTTGATGATATCGGTAATGGCTTCTTTCGTAAGCGCCGCGGTTTCAGCGACCTGACGTAACCAGCCGTGCTCTAATTGGGTAAAACGCCGGATCCCATGATGTTGGCGGATCTGAGTAATGTGACGTTGCCGGGTACCCGAGCGTTGATAGTTTGCCCATTGCTCAGGGGTGGGTTTTACGTGAATGTCGGCGACTTTTCGGATGTGCTCAATGATGGGGCTTGGTGCCTCCGCGGGTGACAGAAAGTAACCGAGTCGTTGCACCAGTTTCAGTTGCACCAAAAAACCTAAGCGGGCGATGGGTTGTGAAATGCTCGCCGCCCATTGGCGTTCATTTTCCGTCGGGTGATACCGGGCCGATAAAATGGCATAGGTAAAGTGCGCCTCCAGTTTCGGATACGCGGTTTGCACTCGTTGTGTCATGGCACGGTACCGCCTCTCATTCTGTTATTCCCATTGGCGCTGCGTTTCCGGTTCGCGGATCACCGCTTCCAGATAATAACGTTCGTCACTGGCAATGCTATGCAGCCGATCCAGTAACTCGTCGGCCACCGTATCGAGCTCCGGTCGACGCCCGGGCGCCAACTGCAATCGATAGCGATGCGGCTCTATCTGATCCACATTCGCGCTGAAGGCCTTTAAGCCGAACCGCTCCAGACGCTTTCGAACAGTACGCTCCGCCCGTGTTTTGTGATCAAGCCGTAACAAACGCAGTTCAACCGTGAGTATGACCGACGTGGCTTCGGTCAGTTTTTTACTCTGGCGTACCACTTGAGCATTGGAGGGCATCGTTTCAAAGGGGGTAGAGGCTTCCAGGTAGCGCACGGCTGACTGGAGATCGCGCCACCCAACATACTCCATCAGCTCGTTCAGCGACCAGCCTTGCTGGGTCGCCCAGTTGGCAAATCCGCGTCTCAGTGAATGGCTACTGTACTGCTCAGCCTCTAACACACCCGCTTCTTTCAGGCGTTGCCGTAATAAGGGCAACACACTGGCCGAATTCATGGGCAGTGAAGCCATTTGCCCCCATCGGTTGATCCCTCGAAACACAGGGCCTTCGGTGATCGCTGCATCGTTTAACCAATCCTGATAGGCCTGAACCGGGCAAAGCGTCGACAACGCCGGTGTACGATAGGCCTGACCCTGATTGTTTCTGTCGGATTTACTGCGGGGTAAGTAGATCGACAAGCCTTCACCCGGCGCCAAATCAATGTTCTCTACATTCAGCCGGGTCATCTCATCACTGCGGAATCCCCGCCAAAATCCGATGAGCAGCAGCGCTTTATCCCGGCTCGCCCGAAGAGAGGTGGCATTGATGGTTGGTACGGCCAGGCGACAATGATCTAACCAATCACAGGTCTGCTCCAGGGCTTCGAGTTGTATGGGGCGCGCCTGCCTAACACGAGCCGGATGCAACTCGCGGATCCCTTTTAACACCTTACGAACCAACGGCGATTTGGTGGGATCGACAAAGCCCTGCGACTGATGCCATTGTCCCAGCGCGGCCAGCCGTAACTTCAGCGTATTATGCGCCAACACACCGGCATGATCCGACAGATACCGGGCAATTTGCTCCGCTGTGGCCGGCAGCCGGCCGCCCCAGTGCGCCTCGAAGTGCTCAATGGCTGATTGATAACTGCGCCGTGTATTCTCCCGGGTCGCGGCGTGCAGGTATCGATCCAAATCACTCATGATGTCCTCATTCGGACAGTACAGTTGACGGCTCGAATTGACCGTCGGTGCTCTGTACTGCTCAGTCGCTTATTCTCGTTTATTACGTAACAGAATAGCCGATAAATCAATAAGAAACAGGCTAACCCATCATAATTTCAGATTATCTAATATTAAAAACAGTTTAAATTAGACAAATTTGAAATATAGTTTAATATGTAAATACATATTACATACCACAGTATGAAATCATCAGGAGGACAGAATGGCCAGAGGCGGTATAACCAAAAAGGCGGTCGAGCAGGCGCGCAATGCGTTACTCGCACGAGGAGAGTCAATTTCCATTGATGCCGTTCGTATCGAGCTCGGGAATACCGGCTCAAAGACCACCATTCACCGTTACTTAAAAGAGCTGGAAACCGAAGACGACAAAACGGCACTTTCAGAGTCTTTAAGTGACGAGCTGATCGCGTTGGTCAACCAACTCTCCGGTCGTCTCAAAGCTGAGGCACATCAGACGCTGGAAGCCCAAGAAGAGCGGCATAGCGAGCAGGTGACGGCGTGGCAGGAGCGATTTGAGCAACAAAGCCAGGAGTTATTGGCCACACAAGCGCATGTTGAAGAGCTGCTGCAAACGTTGAAACAAGCCGAGCAGCAACAACAGCAACTTCAGGAGACAAACCACCGGCTGGAGGTAGATAATGAGCGGCTCCAGTCCGATCTGTCCTCACAGAAACAACGCCTGTCTGAAAAAGATGAGCGTATTGCGTCACTGGAAGAAAAACACACACAAGCCCGGGAAGCGTTAAATCATTATCGTGATTCGGTCCGTGAGCAACGAGAGCACGAGCAGCGGCGCTACGAGCGCGACGTTCAGGGGCTGCAAAGTGAGATCAACGAGCTGGAGCAGGCATTGACCGCACGGCAGCACAGTTATTCAGAGCTGACGCAACGCAATACCCAATTGGAAACCCAATTGACGGAGCTTAAAAGACACTACGACGCCGTATACCAGGAAAGTCGAAGCACGGACGCTCAGCTATCCGAGTTAAAACAACAGTACGATCGACTGGACAACCGGTTTGTAAGCGTAACGAGCGAATTACAAGGTGCCCAAGACAAACAGGAGCGCTTACAAACATCGCTCACGGAGCTTACGCAGGAAAAACAGGCGTTAGAGCATGAATCAGTGCAACTGAACGCGGTGATTGCAACACAAAAAGAAATGATTGAGCACTGGTTTACTTCCGGGCAACTTAAAACCTTCTCCCCACACGGAGAGTCTTAATTCGAGTACCGGTCGTGAGATAGTTCTCTACTCGGACTTGACTCCGACTCGTTGATATACGTCATAATCACGCGTACTATCAAACACTCCTGACATCAATGGAGATGGTTATGAATATTCTCTCACCCAAAATGCTCTTGATTGCCTGCGCATTATTTTTGTATGCACCTGTCGTTTTTGCAAGCTCACCCGGCGGTGACAGTGCTGATATTATCAGTGACATCGTCGACACACCTGCAACGGTAAAAGCGAATGGTGTTGTGCGCGTGGGATGGCAGCGCGACGATGTGCCTGTCATGGTTGACGGCCTAAAGCTTCCTACTCCGGCCGGGTTGGGAAGTTGGGCTGGCTTTAAAGAAATGCCTAACGGCGGTTTTATGCTGATGGGCGATACCGTGGTCTTCGAAGATGAAATCACGCCTGCGATGGACGCAGCTTTCGCACACGACCTAGAAATCACAGCACTCCACAACCACTTTGTGTTTGATAGCCCTTCTGTTTACTTTATGCACATAGGTGGCCACGGAAAAAACCTTGCAAAGCTTGCCGAAGGCGTAAAAGCGATGTGGGATGCTATTAAGGAAGTTCGTAAACAACACGCCAAACCAGTAGATCGCTTCCCAGGCAGTGTTCCTGATATTACCGGGGAGTACAAAACTGAGGCACTTGAAGGTATTTTGGGAGCCGAGGGCAGTCTCAACGGCGAAGTACTCAAGTTCACGTTTGAACGTTCCGCGACGATGCATGGTACTGAATTTGGTGCGCCAATGGGTTTGTCAACCTGGGCAGCTTTCTCTGGCAATAAAGAGCATGCGGTTGTTGACGGAGATTTCGCTATGACCGCTGACGAAGTCCAAGCTGTGATGCATGCATTACGCGAGGCCAATATTCATATTGTTGCGTTGCACAACCATATGGTTGGTGAAACTCCTCCTTATTACTTTTTACATTATTGGGGCAAAGGAGATCCCGAAAAACTGGCGCAAGGAATACGCTCAGCGTTAAAAGCACAGAAATCCATCGCTAAACAAAGCGAATAAGCACTGGGGTGTGACTGAAATTGCCTAAAGGGAGATAAACTTATAATTTATCTCCCCTTTAAGGTATTAACCTCAATGAAAGAAGGTTCTATGCGGGGTAATAACAGATATTTTCAGTGATTTTTGGGCAGGCAATCGTTCCGGAACACGTCGATTTCTTGAGTTATTTCAACACGAACTAACCAGCTTTTAATAAAAATAACGTTTATTGAATTTATAAATAGGCATTATTTTCAAAAAGTTAACTTCTCTTTGGCGAATTTTACACGAATCCCGGCCGACCCTCTTATTGCCGAAAGGTTAGTTAATGTCGGAGAGTGGGTGACAGAAGATCAGCCCGCATTTCGGATTATCCAGCTCGACAATATGCATGTGGATGCTTATTTAGCACAGCGCTATTTACACGAAATTGATAGCTCGACCGATGTTTCTATAGAAAGCGAGGATCGCAGTATTAACGCGACTATTGCCTCTACTGTCCCTTATATAAACCCAAATGACAGAACCTTTTTACTAAGGCTGACTCCTGAAAGCCCGGACAGACTGGTTATAGGCTCGGCGGTTAATGCGAACATTAAACTGCGTAGTGCTTCTCCCAGGCTGACCGTGCCCCAAGATGCGGTTATTCGTTATAGCGATGGGCGCACGTCTGTCTGGGTTGTTGAAAATAATAACGGTAAACAAGTTGCTAGAGAAAAACTGGTTGAATTAGGCCAGCAATTCGCCGGCTGGGTCGTTATCGAATCCTCTCTTAATGAGGGTGACAACGTGGTCGTGCGAGGTAATGAGTCATTGAGCGACGGAGAGGTCGTCACACCAACCTCTAGCGAGGACTACCAGTAATCTTATGATTGAAGCTCTGATACGTCACAAGCATGTCACCATTGTTGCAGTTCTAATTCTCTGCCTGCTGGGAATAGCAGCTGCGTTAAAGATCCCGGTTCAGATGATTCCTGATTTAGAGGTTCGTACCATATCGGTGCAAACCAACTGGCCCGGTGCAACGCCGCAGGATATTGAGAAAGAAATTCTGATCGAGCAGGAGGAGTATCTTCGTACCGTTCCTAATCTGCAACGTATGGAAAGTAGCGCGAGTAACGGTCAGGCGTCCATTGAATTGGACTTTCCATTTGGAATTGATGTTACCGAAACATTAATCCTGGTTAACAATGCGTTAAGTCAGGTTCCGAATTACCCTGATAATGTTGATCAACCCCGTATCTTTGCTGCTTCTTTCTCAAGCAATGCCTTTATGTACTTCCGAGTGGCCCCCCTACCCGATAATCCTAAGAATATTGACATGGTCAGGATGCGCGATTACATCGAAGACAATGTTCGACCACGTATGTCTTCTGTCGCTGGTGTCTCACAAGTTGAAGTCAGCGGCGGCGCTCAACGGCAGGTACGCATTCAACTAAACCGCGAAGCATTGAGTAATTATGGCTTAACCGTTACCGATGTTCAGCAGACTCTACAACGCCGTAATGTCGATACATCAGCCGGTGAGCTGGAGCAGAACAAACGCCGCTACTTGCTGCGCACTGTCGGTCGTTTTGACAGCCTGGATGAAATGGAACGTACCATTATTGAGCGTAATGGCGACCGCATTATTCGACTAAAGGATGTTGCCCGCATCGACCTGAACCACTTTGAAACGAGCAGTGAGTCCTGGTTCAAAGACGAGCAGGTGTTAAGCCTCCAGGTAAAACGCGAGTCTGGTTCCAATGTTATCGATATAAAATACGCCATGCTTGAAGAGGTCGAGCGTATCAACGAAGAGCTCTTGCACCCTGCTGGCATGCAAATAATCCTAAATTCTGACGATGTCCGCTATGTAGAAGCCTCTATTCAAAACGTGCTTTTCAACCTGGCTCTTGGCGCAGTGTTTGCGACCTTAGTCATGTACGGTTTAATGCGATCGGGTCGTGCAACACTCATTGCCGTTATTGGTATTCCCATATGTACCTTGGCTGGATTCATCGGCCTGCTTCTGCTCGAACGAACCATCAATGTTATTTCATTAGCCGGCATAGCCTTTGCCATAGGCATGACTCTGGACAATACCATTGTTGTTTTAGAGAGCATTGAGCTAGAGCGACAAAAAGGGGCATCTCCTAAAAAAGCGGCTGTTCTGGGTGTGCAAAGAGTCTGGACAGCAGTATTAGCCTCTACTCTAACCACCGTTATGGTGTTTTTGCCTATCCTCTTTATTGTGCAAGAAGCTGGGCAGCTCTATTCGGACATTGCTATCGCGATTTCGTCCGCTATTATCGCCTCAATGGCTGTTTCAGTCACATTGGTTCCGCTGTTGTCAGCCTACTTTCCAGCAAAAGCCAAAACAGACGTTACTGATAAGCTTTTGAGCAGTGTTGATAAAATGACTGAATCAACACTGGCTAGCAAGCGTCGCCAACTACTGACGGTTGGTACTACTTTTGTGGCTGTCATTGCTACCTGGCTCATTCTGACACCACCCGCCGAATATCTGCCTGAGGGAGAAGAAGCTAAGACATTCGCCTCGATGAATGCACCGCCGGGTTACAACTTACAAACCATGTCAGCAATCGGCGATGAGATCCGAGCGATTTTCGATCCGGCTCTTATTACTGAGAGTAACGAAGTACAAAGCCCGGACGGCCTAACTATACCGGCTTTAAAAACAATTAGTTACAACGTTTCGCCAACTAATATGCGGATCATTGCCGAGACTCGAAACCCGGATCGTATCGAGGAATTAATGGATGCAATAACCACGGTCTACGATCGTTATCCGGGAATGCGCGCCTTTGCTACTAAAGGCTCTATTATCAGTAGCAATGACGGTGGTACCCGCAGTATTAATGTTGACGTAGGCGGTACAGATTTAGCTGAAGTTTATAATGCTGCGCGTGCCATCTACTCTCGCGCTGAAAGTGTCTTTGGTAACCCCCGTATTCAAAGTAACCCCAGCTCGTTGACATTGCAGCAACCATTGTTGGAGATAAAGCCTAATTTTGAGCGTTTGGCTGAAATTAATAGTGACGCGCAAAGCCTCGGATTTGCCGTCGCTGCGCTTACTGATGGTGCCTTTGTGGGTGAGTTTTTCCAGGGGGACGACAAAATTGATATGTATTTATTCAGTCAGGACGAAACTAATGTTAAACCGGATGATTTAAACAATATGTCGGTTTTTCAGTATCAGGGACGCCCCCTGCCACTATCAGCGCTGGCTGAAGTGAAAGAAACTGTCGATACCAGCACCGTGCGCCGTGTAGACAGTCGCCGAACGGTCACGTTAAACATTATTCCGCCGGACGATGTACCGCTGGAGTCTGGGGTACAAACCGTTCAAGAAGAAGTGATTCAGCACTTGCGCGAGCAAGGCGTTATCGATAAAGACATTACCACACAACTCTCCGGTGCGGCCGATCAACTCGCAGAAACTCAAACAGCGCTCAGCCAAAACTATCTGCTTTCGGTGGCAATTGTTTATTTACTGATGGTGGCAATATTCGCCCATTGGGGCTATCCCCTGCTTATTATGCTAACCATTCCAATGGGAATTAGTGCCGGCATCCTTGGTTTAGCGCTCATGAATGGCGTTGGCGATTTATTGCCACTACTGGGAATGAAACCGTTGAGTCAGTCGTTCGATATGATAACGATGCTGGGTTTCTTAATTCTGATGGGAACTGTCATCAATAACCCAATATTGGTGGTAGAGCGAGCAGTATACTTGCGGGACAAAGAGAATTATCCGCTTATAGACGCCATAAAAGAAGGCTTACGCTCTCGTGTGCGCCCTATCACTATTACTACATTAACAACCTTATGTGGGATTGCCCCATTGGTATTTATTCCTGGCGAAGGAACCGAGTTGTATCGAGGCGTCGGTATTATTGTGATGTTTGGTTTAATAGGTGCAGCAGTAGTGACTATTGTAACTCTGCCAGCATTGTCTGCATTGTTATTGAAAGAGCGAGTGAAGGTGAATAACTAGTAAAAGTTACTTTATCAGCAAGATCTTTGATCTTTGGTCTACTTTTCTTTATGTAAAGAAAGGGTAAATTAAGACGATATAAAGACTTACGTTAAAAGTTAAGGAACGGCAATGAAGTTAATACAGCGTCTTAGCATTACGCAAAGGCTGGTCACTTTATTAGGAATAGCGGCTTTTGGTACCGCCCTGATGGTGGCGTTTATGATGTTTATCCTAAATGGACTTTTAATAGACGAAGAAAAGCGCAAGCTGGATGCTGTATTAGATTCTGCTCATACCATTGTTAACTACTATTACGAGCAAGCTGAAAACGGCGACATAACCGAAGAAGAAGCCCGCCAGCAAGCGTTTAACAGGCTGGACGATATTCGTTATGAAGGTGCAGAGTATATTTTTACCTTGAATCGGCAAGGTGAGATGGTTCAACACCCTTTTACGAAGTCGCTGGTCGGTAAAAACGTTCTTTCTTATGAGGACCCTGACGGTACACAATTGTTCCAGGAAATGGTCGACAAAGCACGCAATAACGACCGGGGTACTGTCGAGTACATTTGGCAAAAAGGCAGCGATGCCAATAACTTAGTTTCAAAAATTAGCCGAATTCGGGTTTTTGAACCATGGAACATCATTCTTGGTACTGGCCAATATACCGATAACATCGCGGCTATTTTATGGCAGGAATTCTTTAAGCTTGCTGGTCTTGCGTTGGTGCTTGCTGTTCCTTTGATGCTTTTATTTATACTGATCATTCGCTCAATCACTCGCCCGCTTAAAACCATCAACAGCGCCATGGTTGATATTGCCGAAGGCGAAGGTGACTTAACGCGCCGTTTAGACGACTCAGGCTCGGACGAGCTTGCCAGGCTCGCCGCTTCGTTTAATACCTTCGTGCATAAAATTCAGCAGCTCGTGCAAAGTGTTCAGGAAAGCGCACACAGTGAAAGTGAAGCTGCTAAAAAACTGACTGAGCTTTCTTCAACCAGTCGTCGTCAAAGCGACGAGCTTAGCTCGCAAACAGGCTCTGTTGCTACGGCTATTACAGAGCTTTCATCGTCCGCGGCTGAAGTGGCTGAACACGCACGTCAGGCGGCAGATTCAGCGAACACGGCAGATGAAGAAGCTGGCCGCTCTGCTGTTATCGTGCGCGAGTCAGTGAATAACATTGAAGCACTAACTAATGAACTTAAGAAGGCCGGTGACCAGGCCCGCCTACTCCAGGACGGTTCGGAAAAAATTGGCAATATTCTGGGTGTCATTGTCGCTATTGCAGAACAAACCAATTTACTGGCATTGAACGCCGCTATAGAAGCTGCTCGGGCAGGTGAAGCTGGCCGTGGCTTTGCGGTTGTTGCCGATGAAGTCAGAACCCTGGCAACGCGCACACAGCATTCAACCGATGAAATTTCAGGCATTGTTGACAGCATTCAGGGAGCCATAAAAGACGTTAGCCAAATCATTACGGACGTTGAGGGTCGTTCAGCTTCGACCAATGAAGAAGCGCTGAAAGCCGAGCAAGCTATCGGTCAAATACAGGAAGCGGTTGCCAACATCTCAACCATGAACGTGCAAATTGCTTCAGCTACTGACGAGCAAAGCCGAGTCACAAAAGATCTCAACGAAAATATCACAGGTATTTCAGACCTTTCCCACGCTAACCAAGAAGCAAACGCTCAAGTTGCTGAAGTCAGTCAGAACTTAAACAAGAACAGTGTTGATTTAAGTCAACTTGTGAGCCGCTTTAAAACGCAATAACCTTGAAAGTTATGGGGATACTGGCAATATCCCCCTGTACCTTTTAGAACATAAAGCGTAAAATAAAGGTACTTTTACAAGGAGTGTGTCTGGTAAAAGTCTCCTTTTTCCTGATCTTAATCATTGCGGATTTAAAAGATGAGTCAAACTATTCCACAACAACCGAACGAATATAATATGAAGGTCGTCCGACAGTTTACTGTCATGACCATTATTTGGGGTATCGTCGGTATGGCGTTAGGTGTATTAATTGCAGCCCAGCTTGTCTGGCCTGAGCTTAACTTTAATACCCCCTGGCTAACCTACTCACGTCTTCGCCCTCTTCATACCAACGCGGTTATTTTTGCGTTTGGTACCAGTGCGCTTTTTGCCACCTCTTATTACGTGGTGCAAAAAACCTGTAAAGTGAGTCTTTTCTCAGACAAACTTGCTGCTTTTACCTTCTGGGGCTGGCAAGCGGTTATTGTTGCCGCGGTTATTACACTGCCACTGGGGTTAAACAGTACCAAAGAATACGCTGAGCTAGAATGGCCAATCGATATCCTGATTGCTATTGTCTGGATCGCTTATATCATTGTATTTTTCGGCACCTTGGCCATTCGTAAAACCTCGCACATTTATGTTGCTAACTGGTTCTACGGCGGCTTTATTGTCGTTATTGCGATGCTTCACATCGTTAACAGCTTGGCAGTACCGGTAGACTTTACTAAGTCATACTCTATGTATTCAGGTGCTGTCGACGCTATGGTTCAGTGGTGGTATGGGCACAACGCCGTTGGTTTCCTATTGACCGCAGGTTTCCTGGGTATGATGTATTACTTCGTACCTAAGCAGGCAGAACGTCCGGTTTACTCATACCGTTTATCTGTTGTTCACTTCTGGGCTCTTATTTCACTGTATATTTGGGCCGGTCCTCACCATCTGCATTACACCGCTTTGCCTGACTGGACTCAGTCGGTTGGTATGGTCATGTCAGTTATCTTGTTCGTACCCTCTTGGGGCGGCATGATCAACGGTATCATGACGCTTTCTGGTGCTTGGCATAAATTGCGTACTGACCCAATCTTGCGCTTCTTAATTGTCTCACTGTCGTTCTACGGCATGTCGACTTTCGAAGGTCCAATGATGGCAATTAAATCGGTTAACGCCCTGTCTCACTACACTGACTGGACGGTTGGTCACGTACACTCAGGTGCGCTTGGCTGGGTTGCAATGATTACTATTGGCTCTATGTACTACTTAGTACCTCGCCTGTTTAACCAAAAAGAAATTCACAGCATTAAATTAGTGAACGTGCATTTCTGGTTGCACACTATTGGTGTTGTTTTTTACATCGTCTCTATGTGGATTTCAGGTGTTATGCAAGGCTTAATGTGGCGTGCAACTAACTCTGACGGAACTCTCACCTACAGCTTTGTTGAAAGTGTTCAGGCGTCTTACCCGTTCTGGACTGGCCGCTTTATTGGTGGTGTCTTCATTGTCGTAGGTATGCTGTTAATGGCATATAACTGTTATAAAACCATTCGTGCTGGCCGTCGTGAGACTGCCGCAGGCAACGTCGTACAAACAGCCTGAGGGGGAAGAAAATGAGTCGCTTTAAACACGAATTTGTTGAAAAGAACTTAGGCTGGCTGTCTATTTTCATGATAATCGCCGTGTCTATTGGTGGTTTGGTTGAAATTACACCGCTGTTATTTCAAAACCAGACTAACGAGGCTATTAAAGGCTTGAAGCCATACACTGCGCTTGAACTTGAAGGTCGTGATATCTACATCCGTGAAGGTTGTAATAACTGTCATAGCCAGATGATTCGTCCATTCCGTGCAGAAACTGAACGTTATGGCCATTACTCATTAGCCGGTGAACATGTTTGGGAGTTCCCTCACCTATGGGGCTCTAAACGTACCGGACCAGATTTGGCTCGTGTTGGCGGTCGTTACAGTGACGAGTGGCACTATGTTCACTTAATGAATCCACGTAATGTGGTACCAGAGTCGAACATGCCGGCGTTTCCTTGGTTAGCTGAAAATAAACTAACTGGCGACAAAACTGCGAAGAAAATGGAAGTGATGCGTTCTCTTGGCGTTCCGTATACCGATGAAGATATTGCCGGTGCCAAAGAAGCTGTTCAGGGCGAAACTGAAATGGATGCGCTTATTGCGTACCTTCAGTCGCTGGGTACCGCTTTACAGCAGGCCGATAAATAATGGATTACGGAACTTGGCGCGGCGTGTTTAGCCTGATTATTCTGGCAATTTTCATTGCCATTGTGTTCTGGGCTTTCAGCCGCCGCAGTAAAAAACAATTTGATGAAGCCGCCAACTCTATTTTTGAGGATGAGACTTCATCAACGACTAATAGCGACAAACCGGAGTCGAAGAAAGATGAGTAGCTTCTGGAGTGCATGGATCATTGTTTTAACGCTAGCCACCTTAGTGGTATTGATCTGGCTGCTGCGTTGGAACATGAAGAACTACACACACATCGAAGAAGGTCAGGAAATGGACCACGAATTCGATGGCATTGTAGAAATGAATAACCCACTACCTAAATGGTGGACGTATCTGTTTTGGGCGTGTTTTGTTTGGGGCTTTATCTACTTAGCACTATACCCTGGCTTAGGTAACTTCCAGGGATTATTAGGCTGGAAAAGCTCTAACCAGGACATTCAGTCACTAGAAGAGTCTCGTCAGGCAATGAAAGAAGCCCATGAACAAGGCTTAATTGTTGAGTATGACCGAGCTGTTCGTGATGCGGAAGAAAAGTACGGTCCGATCTTTGAAGCCTATGCTCAGCAACCCATTGAAGAGTTGGCTCATAACGAAGATGCGCTTGATGTAGGACAACGCTTGTTCCTGCAAAACTGTGCGCAATGCCACGGCTCTAATGCTATGGGTGGTCAAGGCTTCCCTAACCTAACGGATGATGCTTGGCTATACGGTGGCTCTCCGGACGCTATTAAAACAACGCTATTACAAGGTCGTCAAGGCAACATGCCGGCATTTGGCGAGCAGTTTAGTGACAAGCAAATCACAGAGCTTGCTAACTATGTTGCGAGTTTAAGTGGCCGCGATCGCGACCCTGACTTGGTTGAAGCTGGCAAAGCCAACTTTGCGGTTTGTAGTGCCTGCCACGGTGCTGATGGTACCGGTAACCAGCAATTGGGTGCACCTGACTTAACAGACAATGTCTGGCTTTACGGTGGCTCCATCAATAAAATAGAAGAAACACTGAAGCACGGTCGTAATGGTGTGATGCCTGCCTGGAAAGATATTCTGGGAGAGGATAAAATACACGTCATATCGGCTTATGTTTACTCGCTCTCTGACGACGAGTAAAAGGAAATCACAAGCCCCGCTACGGCGGGGTTTTTTGTAAGAGGTTTACTATGCAACAACCTTGGTATAAGCAGTTTTGGCCTTGGTTTCTTATCTCATTACCTGTCACCGTTATGATAGTCTGCGGCGTTATTATTTACCTTGCTGTTAGCCAAGGTAACTTCCAGATGGTCGTCGACGACTATTACAAACGCGGCAAAACTATTAACGCTATTATTGAACACGTCGAGGAAGCTCAGCGTCGTGGTATCAGTTTTGAATTTACCGCACAAAACGGTACGCTCGAATTACGTTATAAAACCGGAAAGCCAGAAGAGCTCAGTGCGTTAAAAGTGCACTTTGTTCACGCTACCCAAGCGTCAAAAGATTTCGACCTAATGATGACAGGTGGCGCGGACGGAACCTACCGAGCGGACATTCCGGAAAATATTGATGGTAAATGGACCATTACGGTTGAACCTTTCGATGGTGTCTGGAAAGTCAGCGAAAAATATCAGCTACCTAAGTCTGAATTTACACCTCTACGCCCTCTTCTTTATGGCGTTTAAACGATGGAATGCTTTCACTGTTTACAGCCCGTTCCAAAAGGCGTTGACTTAACCGTCAGTTATAAAGGCGAAGAGCACGCTGTTTGTTGTGCGGGCTGTCAGGCCGTTGCCAATACCATTATTCAGCATAACCTCGATGCCTACTACCAGCATCGCGATGAGCGACCATTGGAAACGCCGTTATTGCCTGACGAATTAAAGCAGTTAACCCTTTACGACCAACCCGATATTCAAAAAGAGTTTATACGGGACGCTGGCGACAATATTCAAATAGCCACCCTGACAGTTGAAAATATTACCTGTGGTGCTTGTGGCTGGTTAATAGAGCAAGAGTTAATGAGACTTAACGGCATTAGAAAAGCGGTCGTGAATGTTAGCAGCCGGCGTTTACAGGTTCATTGGGACGAAGGTGCCCTAAAACTCAGTGAAATATTGCAAGCGCTTGCACGCATTGGCTATAAAGCGTTGCCTTTTCAACCTAACGAAGCAGAACACCAATACGAGAAACAGCGCAAGAGTTACATTAAGCGCTTAGGCGTTGCTGGTATTGCGACAATGCAAGTGATGATGGTGGCTTTTGGGCTTTATTTTGGTGTGGGCGGTGACTTGTCTGAAAGCCTTCAGCGCTTCCTCTGGATTGTCAGTTTAGTCTTTGCCACTCCCGTTATTTTATATAGCGCTCAACCGTTTTACGCCGGTGCATTAAGAGGCCTGCAGGCCAGCAAGTTGAATATGGATATCCCAGTATCCATTGCCTTATTAGGTGCATACAGCGCCAGTGTATACGCCACTATTACCAACACTGGAGAAGTTTATTTTGAGTCTATCTCAATGTTTACGTTCTTCTTGTTGACCGGCCGCTTTCTTGAGCTACTAGCAAAAGAACGAGCCTTACGCTTTGCAACTAATCGTTTAACCTTGCTGCCCAAATTAGCTATCCGTGAAACCTCTGACAGTACAGAAGAGGTAGCCGTTCGCCAACTACAGGTTGGCGATGTGATTCGTGTTAAACCGGGGGAAACTTTGCCGGCAGATGGACATTTGCTCACTGACAAAGCGCAAGTTGATGAAAGCCTTTTGACCGGTGAAAGCCGTCCTGCTGCAAAAGTAAAAGGCGACAAAGTGGTTGCCGGTAGTTTAAACCAAAGCTCCCCTATCCGCGTGAAAGTGACCGAGGTGGCTCAGCAAACCGTGCTTGCCGGTATCATTGCGATGCAAGACGCCGCTTTAGCCGATAAACCCAAAGTTCAACAAGTGATTGATAAAGTTGCGGGCTATTTCATTGCCGGTATTCTTTTAACCGCAACTGTTACCTTCTTAGCCTGGTGGTTTATCAATCCTGAGCACGCTTTGTGGGTGACGTTGGCGGTATTAGTTGCTACCTGTCCTTGTGCACTGTCGTTAGCCGCTCCAACCGCTCTAACAGGCATTATTCACCGGCTGAATAATGATGGCATCTTATTAAAGAATGCAGATGTTATTGAGTCGGTAAAAAGCTTAAAAACAGTATTTCTGGATAAAACCGGTACCTTAACCGAAGGTAAGTTTAAGTTACTTTCAAAGCGAGATTATGCAAAGTCCCATCACAATGATGCTCTGGCGGCTGGTCTCGAAAGCCACTCTGAGCACCCTATTGCGGCACCATTAAAGCAGCTTTCATTACAGCCAGTCAGCTTCAAGAGCGTCGAGAACTACCAAGGTCTTGGGTTAGAAGGTATTGCAAACGGTGTTCGTTACCGCATTGGTAGCCGGACTTTTATTCAGCAGTGGCACCCTCAACACCAGCCTGAAGGTCAACATCAGGTTGTGCTTGCCAGCGAAGCGCAAGTGTTAGCCGAATACCATGTCGATGATCAGTTGCGCTCAGGTGCGTTAGAAACAATCACAACGCTGAAGCAACAAGGGTACACACCGATTATTGTCAGTGGAGACAGTAAAGATAGAGTGGAACGTGTTGCTCATTCGCTGGGTATCAAAGAGTGGCACCATGAGACAAAACCGGAAGACAAGCTGAGTTTAATAACTGACGCGCAAAGGAACGGCCATACGGTCTGGATGATTGGTGATGGCATCAATGACAGCCCGGTACTTGCACAAGCTGACCTTTCCATGACATTTTCTAACGCCTCTGATCTGGCTCAGACGTCGGCCGATGTTATTTTAATGGGCGAGTCACTTTGGCAAATTGAAACGGTTATTAAAGGTGCGACAAAAGTACGCAGCATTATGCGGCAGAATTTCAGTTGGGCTTTGCTGTATAATGTCAGCATATTGCCCTTTGCAGCGCTTGGCTTCGTTGCGCCATGGGCAGCCGCATTAGGGATGTCGTTAAGTTCCCTGCTGGTTATCGCCAATTCATTAAGGCTATACAAGAAATGAGTGTTATCTACGCATTAATTCCGGTGGCAATTATTTTCGTTATTATTGCCATTGCTATTTTCTTCTGGGCAGTTCGCTCCGACCAATTTGAAGACATTGAGCGACAAGGCCTGAATATTTTAATGGATGACGATAAGCCCAAAAACGCTGATAACAAAGCGCCGAATAGCCAGGCTAATAAAGAGCAAGAAAGTGATAATGACGCAAAGCGCTGATTATATAACTGCTCTGATGATGGGCTTAGCGGGCGCCGGGCATTGCTTAGTCATGTGTGGTGGCATAGCCAGTGCCATTGGCGTTCGTTCTAAGCCTTATATTGTCTGGGTTTATAACCTTGGACGCGTTGCTTCTTATGTTTTCATTGGTGCTCTTGTTGGTGCAGCTATTGGGCTGGTATCTCCCGAAGGTTCATACACTACAGTGGTACTCCGTTGGCTCGCTGCCCTATTTTTATTGTTACTTGGTCTATACTTTACGGGTTGGTTCTCCGGCCTGGTTTATATTGAAAAGCTGGCGTCACCGCTTTGGCGAAAAATTCAGCCTCTCGCGGGGCGTTTGAAGAACAACCAAGGGGTTTTAAACACATTTCTGGCCGGCGCGTTATGGGGCTGGTTGCCTTGTGGCATGGTTTATACCGCACTGAGCTGGGCGGCTATTAGTGGCACGGCTCAGGGCGGTGCGTTAACAATGGCTTTCTTTGGGCTAGGTACCCTACCCGCAATGATAGCCGCCGGTCATTTTAGTCAGTTTCTGCATAACTTTTTAAAAGCCCGAGGTGTTCGCACCGCTATGGGAATTCTGCTTATTGTTTATGCACTTTGGAGTTTCGTGACACTGATCAAACCTTTTTTCCACGTATCCGGCCATTAAAGGCTTCAAATTCACTGTTCATCAGCTATTCTTAAATAAAGAAACATGACTTTTGTCGCGTTCAAGTTAAGGAATAAAGATGAATAGCTTTAGTAAGTTACTGGTCGTTTTAGACCCTGCCGACGAACAACACAAAGCACTCAAACGTGCGCTGCACATGGCACGTCTTAACCCCGATTGTAAACTCACATTATTTCTGTCTATTTACGATTTCTCATACGAAATGACAACGATGCTGTCGAGTGAAGAGCGTGACATTATGCGCTCCAACCTTATTGCTGACAGAAAAGCCTGGATTGATGACTTACTCAGTGAGTTTGACACTGACAGCATGCAAATCGAAAAAGAGGTTGTTTGGCATAACCGTCCTTTTGAAGCCATTATTGAAGAAGTTTTGAAAAATAATCATGAGCTTCTGATTAAAGGCACCCAAGTGAGTCCAAGCTTTCAGAACCTGCTCTTTACACCAACAGATTGGCATTTATTGAGAAAGGCGCCTTGTGCCGTGTTATTGGTAAAAGAACACGAGTGGCCAAGTCACGGACAAATTATCGCAGCCGTCCACACGGGCTCAGAGGAAGAGCATCACCAAAAGCTTAATAAGCGAATAATTGAACATGCTCAGGCAATGAGTAAAACACTCGATGCCAGTGTTCATTTAGTCAATGCTTATCCCAGTGCGCCGGTGAATATCGCTGTTGAAATTCCTGAATTCGATGTCACTGAATATTCAGATGCACTGGAACAACACCACATTAATAGAATGGCGGCGTTAGGTCGTGAGTTTGGTATATCCACTCATGCACAGCACCTTTCTCAAGGCTTGCCAGAGCAAGTGATACCAGACTTTGCCAAACAACTGGACGCCGAACTTGTTGTGCTTGGCACTATCGGCCGTACCGGCATTAGCGCTGCCCTACTCGGCAATACCGCAGAGCATGTGCTCGACCAAATAAACTGTGACGTACTGGCCATAAAACCGGAAGATTTCAAATGCCCCCTCGCTTGATGCGAACCGCTTAGGTATAATCCGCGCGTTATTTTAAGCATGTCGGGTAAACGGGAGCCATAATGGCAAATAGCAGTCAGTACAGCTTCAATAAGTTACAGAAGCGAATTCGCCGAGAAACGGGTAAAGCCATTCAGGATTTTGGCATGATTGAAGACGGCGATCATATTATGGTTTGCCTGTCCGGCGGTAAAGACAGTTATACACTGTTAGATACCCTTATGTACCTTCAGCGTGTTGCGCCTATTAAGTTCTCTCTCGTAGCCGTTAACCTCGACCAAAAACAACCGGGCTTCCCTGAGCACGTTCTGCCAAACTACCTGGATTCACTAGACGTTGACTATAAAATTGTCGAAGAAGACACCTATAGCATTGTCAAAGACAAAATTCCCGAAGGGAAAACGACTTGCTCACTTTGTTCTCGTTTGCGTCGTGGCATTTTGTACCGTACCGCGAAAGAGCTAAAAGCAACAAAAATAGCACTAGGTCATCATCGCGATGACATGATTGAAACGCTTTTCTTAAACTTGTTTCATGGCGGTAAGCTCAAGTCGATGCCTCCGAAACTTGCCAGTGACAATGGTGAGCACATCGTTATTCGACCACTTGCATACAATAAAGAAAAAGACATTGAGCAATACTCTCAAGCTATGGAGTTCCCTATCATTCCTTGTAACTTGTGCGGTTCACAGGAAAATCTACAACGTAAACAAATAAAGCAAATGCTCAATCAGTGGGACAGACAGTTCCCGGGTCGGGTCGAAAGTATTTTTACCGCTATGCAAAATGTGGCTCCGTCGCATTTAGCTGACAATAACCTCTTCGACTTTCTGTCTGTCATGGCAGACGGTGTTGCTAAAGAAGATGGTGACAAAGCCTTTGATGACGAGCCTATTCAAAATAAGCAGTTTGTAGCGCCCAATGACTATGAAGATGGCAATGCCGGGGTACAGAGCATAAGTATTAAACAGCTGGCCTAAAAAAGCCCCTTTCGAGAGTGTTCAATATTCTGTG